>JBQCIZ010000470.1:0-2855 GCA_051953235.1 Nitrobacter sp.
CGCATCCTCGAGGGCCCGGTACCGCGCCGACCGCGCCGCACCCTCCGGACCGGAACCGTCCTGCGGCACCCGGACCGTCTGGACCTCGACCGGGTCCAGGCCGAGGTCACGGCACTGCTGCGCCGCCGACTCGGCGACGGTGCCGAGCGCCACATGATGCAGCACGCTTAACAAATCAGGCTCCGGCATTTCGCCGGTCCAGAAGCCGCGGTTGCGCAGCTCGCGGTTGACCGCAACCAGCGTCACCAAGGTCAAACCGACCGCGGCGAGATAGCCGAGGCCTGATAGATCGTCGGGCCGGTTCGGATTCACCAGCGCTTCCACATCCGGTAAATCATCGCCGCACTGGTGATGATCGATCACCACCACCGAGAGGCCCTGACGCTTCGCGACCGCCAGCGGCTCAAGACTGGTCGTGCCGCAATCCACCGTCACCAGCAGCGTCGCCCCCTTGGCCGCAAGCGCGTTGATGGCGTCAACATTCGGGCCATAGCCCTCGAAGATGCGGTCGGGAATGTGGATCAGCGGATCGAGCCCGCAATGGCGCAGGTGCCAGGCGAGCAGCGCCGCCGAAGTCGCGCCATCGACATCGTAGTCCCCGAAGATCGCGACCTGCTCTCCCCGGACAGCCCCGTCCGCCAGGCGTTTCGCCGCGGCCTCCATCTGCGTCACGGTGAAGGGATCTGGCATCAGGCGGCGGATAGTCGGATCGAGAAAGTCCGGGACCGCGTCGATATCGATACCGCGCCCGGCAATCACCCGCGCCAGCATTTCCGGCAGTTGATGACGCTGCGCGATCGCGAGCGCACGCGCCGCGCCACGCGCATCGAGCCGGTCGCGCCAGAGGCGGCCGGTCGCGGAATTCGCAACGCCGAGGAAGGCGGCGGGCGTTTCCATGGGGATCGCGGATGCGGGGAGCGTCATGATGCCTTCAACAGATAAGCACGAAAGGCAATTCGGCCAGCGGCGTGATGGTCAAGGCTTCACCGGCGCACCCGGTGGCAACGGCAAGCCTTTCTCGGCGGCGACCTTGCGCAGCAGATCGGGATTGTCGGAAATGATGCCATCGACGCCGAGGTCGATCAACCGCGCCATGTCGTCGGCCTTGTCGACAGTCCAGACCACCACCTTGAGGCCGAGCCGATGCGACTCCGCGACGAGAGCCGCATCCACGTCGCGAAAGAACGGCGACCAGATCGCACCGCCCGCGGCCTTGATGGTGCGCGGCACCGAGTGACCATGGTCGGCGATGTTGAAGCCTGCGGTCCAGCGCGACGCCTGGTCGAACAAAACCGTCGGCGAGCGCCCCCTTTGAATGGTGAGATAGACCGTCGGGATCGTGGGCGCCCGTTTCTGCACGAGTTGCAGCGTCCGCCAGTCGAACGACTGTACCATGACGCGATCGCTGAATTTCTCCGCCTTGAGCAGATCGAGCAGCAGCGTCACGAAGCGCTCCGGCTCCGGCGACTGATCGGGATGATCGGGATCGATCTTGGTCTCGATGTTGAGGCGGACATGCGCATCGCCCGACCGGCGCACGAGATCGATAACCTCGCTCAATTTCGGAATTCGCGTTCCCGACAACGCATGCTGATCGGGAAACTGCCGCGCATAGGCGCTATCGGGGCGGAGTTGCCCGACATCGTAGGATTTCACCTCGTCGAGCGACAGCTTCACAAAGGGAATGCCTGGAGGCGCGACATAGTTGCCCGCTGTGTCGCGCGCCAGATCCGGATTGAGGGCGCGCTCGTGCGACACGATGATCGCGCCGTCGCGGGTGACGTTGATATCCAGCTCCAGCGTGTCGACGCCCATCGACAGCGCATTCGCAAACGCCGGCAGCGTATTCTCCGGCATCAGCGCGCGTCCGCCGCGATGGGCTTCGATGTCGAGCGCCATGGCATTTCCACTGATGGCGAAATACAAGGCAAGAACGATCGGCAACCGATAATTCATGCAGGTTGTCCCGGTCGTTGCATGCGCAACGTGCTCAACATCCCAGCCGGCTCGCAATCTCACCGAAGTCGGCGCCCATGACATCCCACTCGACGTCGGCCTTGAAATCCTTTTTCTGCAGCGGGCCGTATTCGGTCGGGCGCGGCACGAAGCCGGTCTTGAGGCCAAAGCTGCGCGCCGCTGCCAGATCGTCATTGTGCGCGGCGACCAGCATCACCTCTTCCGGCGGCAGATTCAGAAGCCGCGCGGCGCCGAGATAGGCCTCGCGATCCGGCTTGTAGTGCTCGAACAGTTCGGCGCTCATCACGAGGTCCCAGGGCAGACCGGCATTCTTCGCCATCCGCGTCAGCAGGCCGACGTTGCCGTTCGACAAGGTGCCGATGATGAACTTTGTCTTCAGCCGCGTCAGGCCGGCGACGACATCCGGCCAAGGCTTCAGGCGATGCCAGCCCTTCGTCATGTAGTCGAGATCGTCGTCATTCAGCCCCTTGATGCCGAACTGCGCGACCAGTTTTTCCAGCGATGCCCTATGCAGGTTGTCGAGCATCTTGAACCCGGCCGACGGATTCTTGCGAACCTCGTCCATCGACGGCTTGTAGGCCTGCCGCCACGCATCGACGAGGCCAGCCCAATCTCCGCTCACGCCGCGCTTTGCCGACCACGCGGTGAAATCCGCGATCAGGCTGGAACGCCAGTCCACGACGGTGCCGAACACGTCGAACACAAGGGCTTTTACATTCACTAGATCGGGCATGCACAACTCCATGGAACGTCATTCGAAAGCATTTCAGATCGTCCTGCGATACTGGATGAAGCCGAGATTGTCGGCGACCTTGTCGTAGAGCAGGCGCGCCTGCGCGTTGGTCTCGTGGGTCATCCAGTAGACGCGATTGGCGCCT
>JBQCIZ010000471.1:0-2812 GCA_051953235.1 Nitrobacter sp.
GATCCGCTGCTTGGGCAACACGGCATCGATCCACATTGCTAGGGGGAGTTCCAGCACCTTGCGGACATAACTTCGCCCCTGCCAGAGGAACAGGTTTTTCGCGACCTGCTGCGTGATGGTGGAACCGCCGCGCGTCACCTCGCCGTCCTCGGCATCGTCGATCACATCCCGCAGTGAGTCCCAGTCGATGCCGTGATGGCTGCAGAACTTGGCGTCTTCCGAGGCGATCACGGTGCGCGGCAACGCCGGCGACATCGCGGTGAAATCGATCCATTGCCGCGACATCGGCGCGCCCGACAGCTTGCGCCAGATCATCAGTGTCGAGACCGGATGGCCGGTCCGGTACAACGGCGTCAGCACATAGGGCAGCAACAGCAGGCCAAGAACAACCAGCACCGCGATACGGATCGCCCGCCGCATCAGGCCGCACCGCCTTCGCAAGCCGGGCTACGGGCGGACGCAACCGGCATCCGGCACACCTCACGCATAACATCACGGTTAACGGCGCCGAACGCGGCACAACCAGGCATCCAAATCCCCTTCTGGCCGGAGCATAGCATAGCCCGGCCGACATATTGCCGGGGCGGGCGGAATTGACGAAGCCGATGCCATGAACGATTGTCCGGCCAAAATCGACTTAGAGCGGTTCTCAAAACCGTTCTCAATGCCTTTCCCGGAGCCCTTCTTGATGACGTCAGGACTTTCATCCGCCGATTTCGCAAAACGCCTCGACAAGACGGCGGAAGACACCGAAACCCTGCTCGGAAAATTGCTGTCCGATACGCTGCTGCCCGACGAGATCGCGCGCCCGAAGCGGCTGATGGACGCCATGCGCTACTCATCGCTTGGCGGCGGCAAGCGGCTGCGCCCGTTTCTCGTGGTCGAGAGCTCGGCCGTGTTCGGCGTGCCGCGCGACTCCGCGCTGCTGGCCGGGGCTGCGCTCGAATGCATCCATTGCTATTCGCTGATTCATGACGACCTGCCGGCACTGGACAACAGCGACCTTCGCCGCGGCCGCCCTACCCTGCACAAGACCACCGACGACGCCACCGCGATCCTCGCCGGGGACGGCCTGCTGACGCTCGCGTTCGACATCATCACCCGCGACGAGGTTCACAAGGATCCGACGGTGCGCCTGCTGCTGACGCGCGCGCTGGCGCGGGCCTCCGGGATCGGCGGCATGGTCGGCGGACAAATTCTCGATCTCGCCGGCGAAGGCCGCTTCGGCGACCGCGAGCCGGTGGACGTCGCCCGCCTGCAGCAGATGAAGACCGGCGCGCTGCTGCGCTACGGCTGCATCGCCGGCGCGCTGCTCGGCCAGGCCTCGCAGAAAGACTATCAGGCGCTCGACATCTACGGCCGCGCGCTCGGCGAAGCCTTCCAGATCGCCGACGATCTGCTCGATGTCGAAGGCGAGGCGGCGGCGCTCGGCAAGCCCGCCGGCGCCGACGCCGCGCTCGGCAAGACCACCTTCGTCACCCAGCTAGGCATCGACGGCGCCAAGAAGCGCGTCCGCGATCTGCTGGCGAAGGCGGACGAGGCCCTGTCGGCATTCGGCGCACGCGGCGACGTGTTGCGCGCTGCCGCGCATTTCGTCGCCGACCGCAAGAGCTGACCCTACCATGGCGGATAAGGGCGCTGAAGATCCGGTCCTGCTCCGCTTCAGGAAATTGCCAAGGCTGGTGCGCATCGTCTATGCGCGCCCCCGCACCTTCATCGCCTTTGCCGTCGGCGTCATCGCGTGGCTATTGACACCGCATACGCTGCGGCCAGTGACGCGATTTCTGATCGGCTGGGACGTCTTCACCGCGCTTTATCTGGTTCTGGTTTTCGCCATCGTGTTCCGCAGCGGGATCGCCCATGTCCGCCGCAACGCCATCCTTCAGGACGAGGGCCGCTTTGCCATTCTGCTGCTGACGGCGCTGGGATCCTTCGCCAGCATCGTCGCGATCGTCTTCGAGCTGGGCCACGACAATCACAGCGGGCCGCAGCTCGGACTGGCGATGCTGACCATCGCGCTGTCATGGGCGATGGTGCATACCACCTTCGCGCTGCACTACGCGCACGAATACTATCGCGGGACCAAACCCGGCGGCTTGCAATTCCCGAGCGGCGATCAGCACGAGGATGCCGACTACTGGGACTTCGTCTACTTCTCGTTCGTGATCGGAATGACCGCGCAGGTCTCCGACGTCGGCATCACCGACAAGATCATCCGCCGCACCGCGACGGCGCATGGCATCGTTTCGTTTGTCTACAACACGGCGCTGGTGGCGCTGATGGTCAACATCGCGGCGAGCGCGATCTGACCGAACCTGCTAGTTGCAGACCTCGACGTTGCTTCCGCCGCCCATGACGCTGCCGCCTTGTGCAGTCGTGCGGTACTCGATGTGACAGCCGGGCCGGACCGCGCGGCAGCTATTGTCGCCGCAAACGAACCGTGGCGACGAGGGCGGGCTCGCACGGCTCGGCAGCCTTGGCGCCAACCTTGGCGCGGCGGCCGGCGGGGGCTCATCCATGTCGTCATCGATCCTGCCACGAGCGGCACGGTGGGGACGCCGCTCGTCGCGTTCGCGCGATGCGGACGGGGTCCTGCGTTCCTTGCGCGTCACGCATTCGTTGTCGTCGTTGAGAACCTTGCCTTCGCCGCAACTGATTTTCACGCAAGCGTCGCCGTCCGCCCTGGTGCCGTGACGGCAGATCAGCGGGCAGACCCGCGCGGATTTGTGCCTGATGACATCGAGCGCATCGAGACTGGCAATCTTGATGTCCAGCTTCGCGCCGGCGTAACGGTTGAATTTCTCCAGCGACG
>JBQCIZ010000472.1:0-11325 GCA_051953235.1 Nitrobacter sp.
AGGAACGAGGCATGCGCCGGATCGATGCCGACTTCGAGCGCCTGCAGCCAGTTGCACGACATCAATCCCTTGAACGCAAAGGTGTACGCATCCGGCGCGACGAAGCAGTCGATTTCCGGAAATGCCGGAGGCTCGCCCTCGCCGAGATACGCCCAGAGGATGCCGCTCTTCTCGACGACGGGATAAGACCGCTGCTTGATGTTCTTGCAGAGCGACGAGCCCGCCGGTTCGGCGGGCGTTTCGAGACATTGGCCGGTGACATCGAACAGCCAGCCATGGAAGGCGCAGCGAAGTCCGCCGTTTTCCAGCCGACCAAACGCGAGGTCGGCGCCGCGATGCGGACAGTCGCGGTCCATCAAACCGTAACGGCCCTTCTCGTCACGGAAGAGAACGAAGTTCTCGCCGAGCAGCTTGACCGGCCGAATCGGGCGCGGCCCCTCCAGTTCGTCCACCAGCGCTGCAGGCTGCCAGTACATGCGCATCAGCTTGCCGGCCGGGGCCGACGGACCGATCCGGGTAATGAGATCGTTCTGCTCCTGACTCATCATGGCCTTGAGTCTCCTCTTCGATCCGTGAGGCGCTTCGCCTCGAAAGCGTATGGACCTGTCCTCGAAATACAATGCTGCCGTTGCGGCTCGCTTCAGGTATGTTCGATAGACGAACATATGTTCACAGATATTCAGAATGCCGCCAATGTTGCGACGATGCAAGTGCCATCGATGCTGCAACGCAAACCGCATTGGGTCGGTAACCCTCTCAGCCAGATTGTTTTCCTTGTCTCGCTCGTCTATCGAACTTATGTTCTTTAATCGGACAACATTCATTCCCACGAGCCAGCCATGACCGGACTTGTTGTTATCGGCGCGTCCTACGCCGGCATCCAGAGTGCGCTCGCTGCGCGCGAAGCCGGTTACGCCGAAGACATCACCGTAGTCTGCGACGAAACCTGGTTGCCCTATCAGCGGCCGCCGCTTTCGAAGGATTTCCTGCTCGGCGGCACCACCGAGGACAAGCTCGTCCTGCGCAACGAGACCTTCTTCAAGAAGGAGCGGATCGAGCTTGTCCTCGGCCGTCGCGCGACCGAGATCGATCCCGGCGCGAAGCATGTGAAACTCGACGATGGCGCGACGCTCGATTTCGACAAGCTGGTGCTCGCTACGGGTTCGCGCGCGCGGCGGATCGCAGTACCCGGCGCCGACCTCGACGGCGTCTGCTATCTGCGATCGGTGACGGACGCGCTCGATCTCAAGGCACGGCTCGCGCAAGCATCGGAAGTGGTGATCGTTGGCGGCGGATTTATCGGACTCGAGGTCGCATCCTCGGCGGCCAAGCTCGGCAAGAAGGTCACCGTGGTCGAGAGCGTCACGCGCCTTCTCGAGCGCGCGGTGTGCCCGCTGGTGTCCGGCTTCCTCCATGCGACACATCTCAAGGCCGGCGTCGATGTACGGATGGGCGAAAGCGTCGTCGGCATGGAAGGCAACAACGGCCACGTCGCCGCGGTCACGCTCGCGAGCGGCGCAAAACTGCCGGCCGATCTGGTGCTGGTCGGTATCGGCGGAATCGCCAACGACGATCTGGCGCGCACCGCTGGACTCAAATGCACCAACGGTGTGGTGGTCGACGAGCACGGCCGCACCGAGCATCCGGACATCTACGCCGCGGGCGATTGCGCCAACCATTTCAGCCGTTTTGCCGACGGCTGGATCCGGCTCGAATCCGTACAGAACGCGCAGGATCAGGCCAAGGCCGCAGGGCTCGCCATCGCCGGACGGCCCACACCCTATGACGCCGTGCCCTGGTTTTGGTCCGATCAGTACGACGCCAAGCTGCAGATCGTCGGGCTATCGGCCCGTCACGATCGCATGGTGGTGCGTGGCACCGAGGACGACGGCAGGTTTTCCGCCTTCATGTACCGCGGCGAGAACCTGATCGCCGCCGACAGCATCAACAGGCCGGGCGACCAACTCGCTTGCCGCCGTCTCATCACCGCCGGCGTGTCGCCAACACCGGACGAGGCCGCGGACACATCCTTCGATCTCAAGTCACTGGTGAAGACCATCGGCACGGCCGGCGCGGCGCGCGGTCCTTCATGACGATCGATCGAACACCTTCACCGGAGATGCGGCCCTGATGCCAAAACTGAAGCGCACAGAGGAAGAGAAAAACGCGCGTGGCGGCGCAGAGTTCATCGAAAGCCTCGATCGCGGCCTTCGGGTGCTGCAATCGTTCGGCATCGAACGCCGCCCCATGACGCTGAGCGACATCGCGAAGACGGCCAATCTGCCGCGCGCCACCGTTCGGCGAATCCTGATGACGCTGCAGCAATCCGGTTTCGTGGCCGGCGACGAGCGGCTGTTTTCGCTAACGCCGCGCGTGCTGCTGCTGGCCTCCGCCTATCTGACCTCCAACCAGATCAGCACCATTCTGCAGCCGCTGATGGATGAGGTCGCAGCCAAGGCCCGGGAAGTTTGTTCCGTCGCGATTCTCGATGACAACGACGTGGTGTTCATCGCGCGCTCCAGCCCCGCGCGCATCTTCTCGACGGGGCTCGACGTTGGCTACCGCCTGCCCGCGTTCTGCACCTCGGTCGGGCGGGTGCTGCTCAGCCGGCTTTCCAACAAGGAACTGACCGCTGCGATCGACAGCATGATCCTGACGGCGCAAACCCCGAGCACGCTGCTCGACAAGCCGACGCTGATTGCGTCCATCATGACGGACCGCACCAAGGGATACAGTCTGGTCGATCGCGAAGCGGAAGACGGTTTCCGCTCGATCTCGGTGCCGCTGCGCCGCTATGACGGTGGGATCGTCGCGGCCGCCAATATCGGTGCGCATGTCGATCGCATCACCACCGGCGACATGATCGACCGCTTCCTGCCGCTTCTGAAGGAATTGTCCGCAACGGCGCAGCCGCTGCTGGTTTGACCTCAGACATCAACGACGGGCGGCATTGCGCTTCCGGACTTTCCTTCCTTCGGCGATATCGTAGACTTGCCAGGATTTCTCGCGTCACCAAATCGGTGGCAGCAGTTCATTGTTGCCTGATGCATCAGAGGAGAGTCCGATGACCGGATTGAAAGCCCTGTCGCTGTCGCGACACGATCCGCGGCCCGTCGCATTGGCCATGCTGATGGGTCTCGCCTGCGCCTTTGCGCTCGGCAAGACGCTAACGCTGGCGATGAATGCAACAGCCACTCTGGTGGCGCCGCTGTGCGCGTCGATCGGCTCTTCCGATCCGTCGCAGAACCGTGTCGATGTGGTCGCGTCCTATCCGCTGCTCAACGTCCCCGGCAAGCGCGTCACCATTGTGCGCGTCATCTACGGCCCGGGCGGGTTCACGCCGCCGCATCGCCACGCCGGCACCGTCACGGCCTACATCACAAAAGGTGAAATCAGTTCGCAACTCGGCGGCGGCCCACTCGAGACGTTCACGGTCGGCCAATCGTTCTACGAGCCGCCGGGCTCGACCCATGTCGTCTCGGCCAACGCCAGCAACACCGCGCCTGCGGAATTGATCGCCGTGTTCGTTGCCGACGAAGGCGCGCAATTGACCACGATGCTCGACTGACCGGAAGCCGGCGGGCGTCTCCGATGGCCGGCGGAACGGACAAGGCCGTGTCGTTTGTCCGGGGCCGGGTTTCGGGGCGGGATTCTCTTTCAAAACTTGCGCTAGCGCAATGAACGCGTGGCAGAACCTCATAATTTTCGTCTGCGAGACAGGGAGCAGCCTTCATGGCTGCCAAGGATACGGAGTTGAACGATGCCACGTTTGTCCACGCTGATGCTGTGCGCCGGTGCACTGCTATTGACCGTTCCCGCGCAAGCCGCGGAATTCGAGATCAAGATGCTGAACAAGGGTCCGGACAATCAGATGATGGCATTTGATCCACCTTTTCTGAAAGTTCAGCTAGGTGACACGGTCAAATTCGTGGCAACCGACAAGGGGCATGATGCGGAATCGATTCCGGGCATGGTGCCGGACGGAGCGACGCCGTTCAAAGGCAAGATATCGCAGGACATCAGCGTCACCTTCGACAAGCCGGGCCTCTATGGCTATCGCTGCGTCCCGCATTTCGGCATGGGCATGGTCGGCCTGATCGAGGTCGGCGGCAGCACGGCCAACCTCGACGTTGCGAAGCAGGCCAAGATGCCGCCCCTTGCCACCAAACGCATGACCGCATTGCTGGATCAGGCGGCGAAAAGCGCCACGGCGCAGACGGGGACCGGAAGCGCCGCCCGCTGACCCGCGTCATCCGACGTTGGAAACGCACAATTTGCGTTTGCACAAAGACGCAATCCCCGGACAAAATAACGTCTGAACGGGATCGCTGAACCCGCGGCGGAAAGGAAACGAAGCCGGCAGCATCAGCCGGCCAAACGATCCCTTCACGGCGCTGACTGCGCCGGCTGCGCGATGAAACAGGGGGCTGCTTCGATGATCGCCGAACTCACGACAAACGAACGCCAGGGCGCTCTCGTTATTCTTCTGGCGCTTGCGGTCACCGGACTGGCCATGGCCATCGGCGGCCAGGGCG
Source organism: Nitrobacter sp. (assembly GCA_051953235.1). Taxonomy (GTDB): domain Bacteria; phylum Pseudomonadota; class Alphaproteobacteria; order Rhizobiales; family Xanthobacteraceae; genus Nitrobacter. The sequence continues at coordinate 4,536 of JBQCIZ010000472.1, forward strand.
ATCCGTTCGGCATTCACGGCGCGCTAGTGATGGTTCTCGCCATCGCCGGCATTTTCGCAGTGATCTCCGGCTATTATGATCCGGAGCCCTCCGACAGCCGGCTCGACAGCTATTACGACACGCCGACCAAGTTCGGCATTGTCGCCGCCATGATCTGGGGTGTCATCGCCATGTTCGTCGGCGACTGGGTGGCGTGGCTGCTGGCCTATCCCAACCTGACGTTCGATGCGGCGTGGTCGAGTTTTGGCCGGCTCCGGCCGGTGCATACGTCCGGCGTCATTTTCGGCTTCGGTGGCAACGCGCTGATCGCGACCTCGTTCTACGTGATGCAACGCACGTCGCGCGCGCGCCTGCCGGACCAGCTCAGTCCATGGTTCGTGCTGCTCGGCTACAACCTGTTCTGCGTTGTTGCCGCGACCGGCTACCTGATGGGTGTGACCCAATCGAAGGAGTACGCCGAGCCGGAGTGGTACGCTGACATCTGGCTGGTGATCGTCTGGGTGGCGTACTTCGTGCTCTATCTGCGTACGCTCGTGCGGCGCAAGGAGCCGCATATCTACGTTGCCAACTGGTACTATCTCGCCTTCATCCTGGTGGTGGCGATGCTGCACATCGTCAATAATCTGGCGGTGCCGATCTCGTGGGGCAGCGCCAAGAGCTATTCGCTGTTCTCCGGCGTGCAGGATGCGATGACCGAATGGTGGTACGGCCATAACGCCGTCGCCTTCTTCCTCACCTCGGGCTTTCTCGGCATGCTTTACTACTACATGCCGAAGCGCGCCGGACGGCCGATCTATTCCTACCGGATGTCGATTATCAGCTTCTGGGGCATCACCTTCTTCTACATGTGGGCCGGTTCGCACCACCTGCATTACACGGCGCTGCCGCAATGGGTGCAGTCTCTCGGCATGACCTTCTCGGTGATGCTGCTGATCCCGTCATGGGTCTCGGCCGGCAACGCGCTGATGACACTGAACGGCGCATGGCACAAGGTGCGCGACGACGCCACCCTGCGCTTTATGATGGTGGCGGCGGTGTTCTATGGCCTGACCACTTTCGAAGGCTCGTTCATGGCCATTCGCCCGGTCAATTCGCTGTCGCACTACACCGACTGGACCGTCGGCCACGTCCACGCCGGCGCGCTGGGCTGGGTGGCGATGATCACTTTCGGCGCGATCTACGCCTCGGTGCCGTGGCTGTGGAAGCGCGAAACCATGTATTCGCCGCGGCTGGTCGAGGTTCACTTCTGGCTCGCGCTGGCCGGCACCGTCATCTACGTGTTCGCGATGTGGAATTCCGGCATCATCCAGGGGCTGATGTGGCGGACTTATAACGAGAGCGGCACGCTGGCCTACTCCTTCGTCGACTCACTCGTTGCCATGCACCCCTACTACATCGCCCGCGCCGTCGGCGGCGTGTTCTTCCTGCTGGGCACGGCGATCGGTCTCTACAACATCTGGATGACGATCCGGACCGCGCCGCAAGCCGCATCCGAGCTGGCGGCCGATCGTCCGGTGCTTGCCGGCGCGCCCGCGCTGCAGGCTGGGGAGTAAATGACATGTTCGGGTTTCATTACCGGCTTGAACGCAAGGCCATCGGGCTCGTGCTCGCCATCATCGGCGTCGCCAGTATCGGCGGCATCGTCGAAATCGCACCGCTGTTCACGATCCACCAGACGGTGGAAGACGCGCCCGACATGCGCGTCTACACTCCGCTCGAACTGGCCGGCCGCAACATCTATATCCGCGAGGGCTGCTACGCCTGCCATTCGCAGATGATTCGCACCCTGCGCGACGAGGTCGAACGCTACGGGCCGTATTCGCTGGCGGTGGAATCCAAGTACGACCACCCGATGCTGTGGGGATCGAAGCGCACCGGCCCCGACCTCGCGCGGATCGGCAACAAGTATTCCGACGAATGGCAGGTCGAGCATCTCAATAATCCGCGTGACGTCGTGCCGGAATCCGTAATGCCCGCCTACACCTGGCTGTTGCGGACGAAGTTACGCACCGATGACCTCAGCAACCACCTCAAGGCGCAGCGAACCGTCGGCGTGCCCTACACCGACGATATGATCGCCAACGCGGCCGCCGATGCTTACGGCCAGGCCGCGCCCGATTCACCACAAGCAGATGGAGTGGTCACGCGCTACGGCAAGGCCACAACCGTGCGTGCCTTTGACGGACGTCCCGACGAGCTGACCGAGATGGACGCACTGGTGGCTTACCTGCAGATCCTCGGACGGCTGACAGACGCGGCGCACAAGCCGGTCGCATCGGCGGAGAAGTAGCCATGACACTCGATCACGACATACTGGTCTGGTTCTCGAAATCGTTCGGGCTGTTCTATCTGCTGGCGCTGTCGCTGATCGTGCTGGTCTACGCCTACTGGCCCGCGAACCGGAAGCCGTTCGAGCGTGCGGCGGAGGCGATCCTCCATGACGACGACAAGCCATATCGGGGCTGAGGACACGACATGGGGAAAGAAGAACGCGACCCGCACACCGGATACCTGACCACCGGTCACGAATGGAACGGCATCATCGAGCTGAATACGCCGGTGCCGCACATCATCTATTTCTTTCTCGGCGCAGCCTTCCTGTTTTCCCTGGTCTACTGGGTGCTGATGCCGACCTGGCCGCTCGGCACGACCTACACCAAGGGATTGCTAGGCAGCGATCAGCGCGCCTATGTCGACAACACGATCAAGCAAGCCGCGCTGCAGCGCGCCGACTGGACCGCGCGGATCGAGAAGGAGAGCTACGCCGACATCGAGACGGATCCAAATCTCATGGAGGTCGTGCGCGAGACCGGCCGCACATTATTCGGCGACAACTGCGCCGCCTGCCACGGTCGCGAAGCACAAGGCGGCAAGGGTTTTCCGAACCTCACCACGCAATCCTGGCTGTGGGGCGGCACGCCTGACGCCATCGCTGAGACCATCCGGGTCGGCATAAATTCGGCGCATCCGGAGACCCGCACATCACAGATGCCGGCTTTCGGCCACGACGGCATGTTGAAGTCCGCCGAGATCGACAACGTCGTCGCCTTCGTGCGCAGCCTGTCGAATCCGGCGGCGAAGGACCTCCCCGCGGCCAAGGTCGCGGCAGGCAAGGCGCTGTTCGCCGCCAATTGCGCGGCCTGTCACGGCGAAGATGGCAAGGGCAATCCCGAAGTCGGCGCCCCCAATCTGGCCGACCCATTCTGGATCTATGGCGGCGACGCTCAGACGATCGAAACCACGGTGTGGAACGGCCGGCAGGGCCACATGCCGACATGGGAGAACCGGTTGTCAGCGCTCGATCGCAAGATTCTCGCGCTTTATATCGTCGACCTGAGGAAGCCGAACCCATGAGCGGCGGCGCCACCCTGACGCGACGCGGACGCCTCTCGCTCTGGCTGCTGGTAGCTGCGGGACTGGCGCTTGTGATCGGCGCGAACTGGCATCTGGTCCATGTCGCGGTGACCTCGCAACCGGACTGCGTGGCTCACGTGCGAACCGGCGACGGTACGCGCGGATCGTTCAGCGCCGCACAGTCCTCCTGCTCGCCATGACGACGCCGATCAACATGCTTCGATGAGGGATTAACGTGGCCAAGCCAGACATCATCATTCCTCCCGTTGTCGCTCCGCTGCCGATCGCAAAGCGCTGGCATCGCGATCTGACGCCCGCATCGGCTTTCCGGTGGCTGGCTCTCGGCTGGCAGGATTTTTGTAACCGGCCGGGGCCGAGTATCGCCTACGGCCTGCTGATCTTCCTGCTGTCGGCGATCATCGTCGGCGGATTGTTCCGGTTCGGGCTTGACTACATCCTGTTTCCGGCATTGGCGGGTTTCATGGTGATCGGACCGATCCTCGCGGTCGGTCCCTACGTCAAGAGCCGATCGATCGCAGCGGGTGAGCCGGTCAGCCTGGCGCGGATGATCTTCGTCCGTCCGGCGTCCGGCGCACAGATCATGTTCACCGGCGTGCTGTTGTGCTTGCTGATGCTGGTTTGGATGCGCGCCGCCGTCATCATCTATGCGCTGTTCTTCGGGCTGGTGCCGTTTCCCGGCCTCGATCACGTCGCGTCGATGCTGTTCGGCTCTCCGACCGGCTGGGCAATGCTGTTCGTTGGAACGGTGGTCGGCGCGCTGTTCGCGTCGTTCTCGTTCGCCATCAGCGCGTTTTCGATTCCGATGCAACTCGATCAGCGCACCGACGCGCTGACGGCCATGGGCTCAAGCCTGGCGCTGGTCTGGTCCAATCTCTCCACCATGCTGACGTGGGCAGCCATCATGCTGGTGCTGGTGCTGCTCAGCATCGCAACCGGCCTGATCGGCCTGATCGTGGTGTTCCCGGTGCTGGGCCACGGCACCTGGCACGCCTGGCGAGCGGTGCAGCCGGTCTAACGCGAAGGGACGGAGCGCTGATGAGTTGTTGCGCGCCCGGCAGTGAAATCGCTCTCGGCCTCGATCCGGACAGCCACGCCGATGAGATCCGGCTGGCGAGCCGCGCCGTCGGCGACGGCATCCGGCAGACCGATCTGTCGGTGCCGGGCATTCACTGCGGCGGCTGCGTTCATCGTATCGAGACTGCGCTTCAAGCCCTGCCCGGCGTCGACTCCGCCCGCGTCAACCTGTCCGGCAAGCGCGCCACCATCCGCTGGACGTCCGAGATGCCGCCGCCATTCGTCGCGACGCTGCGCGACATCGGCTACGAGGCGCATCTCTACGACATCAAGGCCGATGCGAAGGACACGACGCTTGCCGCATTGATCCGCGCGCTTGCGGTCGCAGGCTTTGCCGCCAGCAACATTATGCTGCTGTCGGTCTCGGTTTGGGCCGGTGCGGACAGCGCCACGCGCGACCTGTTCCACTGGCTGTCCGCGCTGATTGCGCTGCCGGCGCTGGTCTATTCCGGACGTATCTTCTTCCGATCCGCCTGGAGCGTGTTGCGGCACGGGCACACCAACATGGACGTGCCGATCTCCATCGGTGTCTGCCTCGCATTCGGTCTCAGCCTTTACGAGACTTTTCATCACGGCTCCCACGCCTATTTCGATGCCTCGATCTCGCTGCTGTTCTTCCTGCTGATCGGTCGCACGCTCGATCATATGATGCGGGAGCGGGCGCGCACCGCCGTGACGGGACTGGCGCGGCTGGCGGCACGCGGCGCGTTGGTGCAGCGGGCCGACGGCACGCGCGACTATCTCCCGGTCGGTGAGATCGTTCCCGGCATGACCATTCTGCTTGCCGCCGGCGAGCGCGTTCCGGTCGATGCGACTATCACAAGCGGGCAATCCGACATCGACCGCTCGCTGCTGACAGGCGAGAGTGTCCCGGTGCCGGCACATGCGGGTGTGCTGCTGCAGGCGGGAACGCTCAATCTCACCGGGCCGCTGACCATCGTCGCCACGGCCGCCGCCAACGAGTCCTTCCTCGCCGAGATGATGCGCCTGATGGAAGCGGCCGAATCCGGCCGTTCGTCCTATCGCCGAATCGCGGATCGCGCGGCACGGCTCTACGCGCCGGTGGTGCACAGCGTGGCGCTGCTCACCTGCGCCGGCTGGTGGCTTGCGACCGGCGATGCGCACCTTGCCATCACGATTGCGATCGCCGTGCTCATCATCACCTGCCCCTGCGCTCTCGGTCTTGCGGTGCCGATGGTGCAGGTGGTCGCGGCGCGGCGGCTGTTCGAACAGGGTATTCTGCTCAAGGACGGCGGCGCGCTGGAGCGGCTGGCCGAGATCGATACCGTGGTATTCGACAAGACCGGCACGCTGACGCTCGGTGAACCGCGGCTGCTCGATCGCGAAAGCATCGATCCCGAAGCGTTGCGCATTGCTGCGGCCATAGCTGTCCATTCCCGCCATCCCTATTCGCGCGCGCTGGCTGCCGCGCGAACCACCGACATCGCGACTCTCGCTGCGGATGACATCTCCGAGCATGCCGGCTGCGGCATGGAAGCGCGTCTCGCGGGACATATCTACCGGCTGGGCCGCGCCGCTTGGGCACTGAAGCCTGCGGCGGCGAATGCGCCCGCCGCACAGGGCGCCAATGTCGTGCTCACGCGGGACGGAGCTCTCGTTGCCGGATTCGCGTTTGAAGACCGGCTCCGCGACGGCGCACGCGAGGCCATTGCCGACCTCGTACACGACGGATTGAGCATCGAGGCGCTTTCAGGCGACCGCGACGAAGCCGTTCGCCGACTTGCCGAGCAATTTGGCATCGGCCATCTCGCCGAGGTGTCGCCGTCCGGGAAAGTCGACCATGTGGCGGCCATCGAAGCCTCTGGCCGCAAGGTGCTGATGGTCGGCGATGGCCTGAACGACGCGCCCGCGCTCGCCGCCGCGCACGCCTCGATGGCGCCCGCCTCCGCCGCGGATGTCGGCCGCAACGCCGCTGATCTGGTGTTCTTGCACGAGAGCCTGCGTGCGGTGCCTCAGGCGATAAAGATCGCCCGCGCCGCCGCCCGTCTCGTGCAACAAAACCTCGGTCTCGCGATTGTCTATAATATCGTCGCGGTGCCTGTGGCCGTGTTCGGCTACGTCACACCGCTGGTCGCAGCGATTGCAATGTCGTCGTCGTCGGTGATCGTCATTGCCAATGCGTTGCGATTACGGACGACACGCCGCAGCGAGCCACACACGGACGATGTATCTCTGACGACAGAATTTTCTTCAGCGAGGAGCTGATGAACGATTTTCTCTATCTGGTTCCTATTGCGCTCGCGCTCGGGGTCGCAGGGCTTGCGGCCTTCATGTGGGCGCTGCGCAGTGGCCAGTATGAGGATCTCGATGGCGCCGCCGA
>JBQCIZ010000473.1:0-2231 GCA_051953235.1 Nitrobacter sp.
GGCGGCATGGGTGGCGACGACGACATGATGACCCAGATGGCGCCGATGATGGACATGATGAAGTCGCAGATGGGCAAGCGCAAATTCAGGAAGATGATGAAGGGCGCAGGCCCCATGATGGGCAAGATGATGGGGAACGGCGGCCCCGATAGCATGGGCGGCATGAACGGCATGGCCGGCGGAATGACCGGCAGCTTTGGCGGCGAACTCCCAGGCGGCATGGGCGGCTTCGACCAATAACGCGGGCCGGCCATAATCGCCCGCCTCGTCCTAGGACAGTGCGGGCCTGACCTCCGGCACCGGCCCCCCTCTCGGTCCCCATCGCGTGAACACCACGCTCGCAGCGCTGAGAACGCCGAGCACGACCATCGAGGATGCCGCCAGCAGGAAGAACTGATCGCTGGTGGCCTCATGCGCGATCAGCAGCCAGCCGCCGCATCCGACAAAGACCAGCCGCGCGGTTTGCGCCAGCACCGGCCCCAGCACCTTGGCCGCGCCCTGCGACGAAAAATACATCGAGATCGATAGCCCGATGAAGGCATACATCGGCGCCGCCGTCGACAGGTAGCGCTGGCTCGCGGCACGCACGCCGGGATCGTTGGTGAAGATGTCGACCCAGAGATCGGGGAAGATCGCGATCACGGTGCCGACGATGCCGACGGACGCGAACGACACGCTTCCCGCGACCCATGCGATGCGGCGAGCTCGTATCACGCGTCCGGCGCCGATCGCCATGCCGATCATCGGCACCGAAGCGATACCAACCGCAAACGCGATCGAAGTCAGCATGAATTCGAGCCGCGCACCGATGCCGTAACCGGCGAGAATCTCGTTGCCGAACACCGCCAGCATGTGGGTGAAGATCGTGATCGTCAGCACCGATTGCAGCGGCGAGAAGCAGGCGACCGCGCCCACCTTCAGGATATCGATGAACATGCCGCGCTGGATCCTGAAACCGCGCACCAGCGGATTCACCCGGCCGCGGCCAGAGAACAGATACCATCCCATGATGAGGCCGCCGATCGTATAGGCGGTGACGGTGCCGGTCGCGACGCCGCGCATCCCGAATTGCGGGACCGGGCCGAGTCCAAGGCCGAGAACGCCGCCGAGCACGATCTGGCAGACGGCGGAATTCAGAATGATCGCCGACGGCAGTTTCATGTTGCCGGTGCCGCGCAGGATCGCACTCAGTGTATTCATCACCCAGGGAACCACGGCCGCACCGAAGTAAATTTGCGTGTAGCCGATCGCCTGCGACAGCACGTTGCCGCGGCCGCCCAGCGCCTTCAGCAGCGCCGGACCGAAGATCAGCATGCCAAGCGTGAACACCGCGCCGAAACAGATACCAATCAGCAGCGCATGCGCCGCGAGCGTCGAGGCACGCGCCACATCGCCTGCGCCGAGGGCCCGTGCGATCGCCGAGGAGACGCCGCCGCCCATCGCGCCGCCGGACATCGTCATGGTCAGGATCACGAACGGGAACACCAACGCCATCGCCGCCAGCGACTCCGTCCCCAGACGCCCGATGTAGGACGTCTCGGCGATCACCACGCAGGTGCCCGCACTGAGCGCAAACACATTCGGCGCCGCGAGCCGCAACAGCGTGCGCAGGATCGGGCCGTCGAGCAGTGGATTGTGCGCGGGCGCCGCGATCGGCGGAAGAGGCGCTTCGCCGCTGCCCGCCACCGGGATTTCAGCGACGCTGATGTCGGTCATGCCGTGAAATGCCCGGTTCAATCATTTGCAAGTATGCGGGGCGCATCCCTAGCACCGATTCCGCCGGACGCCATGCGCGCCGGATGCATGGGGCGCCTGCGCAACCCGCTTCTGTCGCGGGGCGGAATATCGGCGCCCGCTCAGACGATCGACCAGATCAGCGGCGCACCGCCACCGGCGGCAGGTGTCAGACCGACGGCGATATGGCGGCCACATCCAGCAGCCAGCCCTTCGAACAACCCCCTCAAGACGCCGGTGCAGGCTGGATGATAGTCCGCGACGCCCGCCATCAATTTCCAGGTGCGCTGATGGATCGTCGATCCACCGTCCGCCGTATCCGTCTCGTCGCCCTGCGCGGCAAACAGCGCAGAGAGGAATTTTGCAAAATCCTTCGCGGTGCCGCGCCCGACGCCAAGGCCGCGCGCGACCTCGTCGAAATATTGCATGCCGATCAGTTTCCCGGTGAGGTGCAGCAGATAGGCGGCATCGTCGGGACCGAACACCTGCACCGCAAC
>JBQCIZ010000474.1:0-2202 GCA_051953235.1 Nitrobacter sp.
TGCCGATCGCGACCAGAGCTATTTCCTGTTTGCGACCACGCCCGAACAGCTCGATTTCCTGCGCTTTCCGCTTGGCGATATGACGAAGCCGCAGACCCGCGAACTGGCGCGGCGCTTTGGCTTGTCGGTCGCCGACAAGCATGACAGCCAGGACATCTGCTTCGTGCCGACCGGCCGCTACACCGACATCATCAGCCGGCTGAAGCCGAACGCCGTGGAGCCCGGCGACATCGTCGATCTCGATGGTCGCGTTATCGGCCGCCACGACGGCATCGTGCATTTCACTGTCGGACAGCGCCGCGGTCTTGGCGTCGCCTCCGGCGCGCCGCTTTACGTCGTGGAGCTCGATGCCGCGAACCGCCGCGTGGTCGTCGGTCCGCGCGAGGCGCTGAAGATGCATCGCATCGTATTGCGCGACGTGAACTGGATCGGCGACGGTGCGCTCGATCGCGCTGTCGGCGAAGGGCTCGAAATATTCGTGCGCGTGCGCTCGACCCGCAAGCCGCAGCCGGCTTGGCTGCGTGCTGTCGACGGCCACTATGAGGTCGAACTGGTGGCGGGCGAGGAGGGCGTATCGCCGGGTCAGGCCTGTGTGTTTTATGATGCGCCGGACGGGCAGGCGCGGGTGCTCGGCGGCGGCTTCATCGCGCGCGCCACGGCGAAGCGTGCGAACGAAACTGCGGCTCCCAAGGATGCAGCGCAGCCTCTCGTCGCTGAATTGCGCGGATAGAGTTAGGGGCGCAGCGGGGCATGGGCAGAGACATCGACCGTGCCGGGGTCGCCAAGGCCTATGGCCGCTGGGCGCCGGTCTACGATCTCGTATTCGGCAAGGTTTTCGATCAGGGCCGCCAGTCGACCATTGCGGTTGCGGACTCGATCGGCGGTCGCATCCTCGATGTCGGCGTCGGCACCGGTCTCTCGCTGTCGGATTATGCGCGCACCACGAAACTCTGCGGTGTCGATATCTCCGAGCCGATGCTGCGCAAGGCGCAGGAGCGGGTGCGCACGCTCAATCTGACCAATGTCGAGACGCTGGCGGTGATGGATGCCAAGAATCTCGCTTTCGCGGATTCGTCGTTCGATGCGGTGGTGGCGCAATATGTCATCACCGCTGTGCCCGATCCGGAGGGGACGCTCGACGATTTTATTCGCGTGCTGAAGCCCGGTGGCGAATTGATCCTCGTCAATCACATCGGCGCCGAAGGCGGCCCGCGCCGCCTGTTCGAACTGGCGTTTGCGCCCTTGGCGCGGCGGCTCGGCTGGCGTCCGGAGTTTCCGTGGGCGCGCCTCGTCAACTGGGCCGCGAAACACGGTGGCGTCACGCTCACGGAACGCCGCCCGATGCCGCCGATGGGACATTTCTCGCTGATCCGCTATCGCAAGTCCTGATTGAGCGGGTTCCCGCGGAACAATCCGGCACGGCCGTTCGTTGCCGTGTCATGCGCATCAAGGTCACATCGCTATCGGTTGCGCTGCCGGCGCTGCTCGCACTGACCGGCGCCGCATTCGCGCAGGCGCCGCCGACGCCGGCGACACCGCTCGCCAAAACGGCGACGCCCGCGCCGGCTCCCGATACGCCCAACACCAACTGCGCGCCCCATGACACCGCCGCGCCTAAGGGAACGACGACGGGCCAGAGCAAGGAGCCGCTGGGCGACAAACTGGCGAAATCCGACGGCGTGCTATGTCCGCCATCGGGCGTTGACCCGGAGATTCGCGCGCCGACCCCTGAGGGTGGCAATACGCCTGTTCTCCCGCCGCCCGGCAGTCCCGGTGGCGACCCTACGGTGCGGCCGAAATAATCGCCATCCGGCAATAAGTTGACGGATCAGACAGGGTTGCTTGACAGGCCGTTGGGTGGCTTCTTATATGCCGCGCGTTCGTCGGCTTCCGGGTCGGCAATGGACGTTGTGGCGAGGTAGCTCAGCTGGTTAGAGCACGGGAATCATAATCCTGGGGTCGGGGGTTCAAGTCCCTCTCTCGCTACCACCTTGCACTCCCCGGGAACGGGATGGGTCGGGACGCTCCCGCAGCGGCCGGTCATCGTCGAACAGGATGCGTTCGGCGGCGCCATCGAGATCCTCATACTGGCCACTGCGCAGCGCCCACATGAAGGCCGCAAGCCCTGCGACCCCGAGCGCGAGCGCAATAGGAACCAGATAGAGAAAATCGTTCATCAGCTCCTCGCTGAAGAAAATTCTG
>JBQCIZ010000475.1:0-7020 GCA_051953235.1 Nitrobacter sp.
GCGATGGCGACCGAGCGGCTGCGCGATGACGTACGCGACACCGTCTCGCAGGCGCTGCTGTTGTACGGGCGGGAGGAGGCGGAAAACCTGCGCGCCGAAATCCTGCGCAACGCGCCGATGGCGCGGCTCGAGTTGCGGCAGGTCGAGCAGATGCGCGCGCTGATCCGCAAGATCGCGCGCCGCCTGCGCGAGCGCTACAGCAAGCCTCGCAAGCGGCCGCGCCGCGGTCATCTCGATGTCCGCCGCACCATCCGCCGCAATGCCGCCTGGGGCGGCGTGCCGTTTCTGACCGCCTGGAAGCGCAAGCATCGCGACCGGCCCAGAATCGTCTCGCTGTGCGACGTCTCGGGCTCGGTGGCGCAGGTGTCGGATTTCTTCCTGCTGCTGATTCACAGCCTGCACGAGGTGGTCGACGACGTGCGCTCGTTCGCGTTCTCGGGCCATCTGATCGAGGTCAGCGATCTGCTCGAGGCTAACACGCCGGAAAAGGCGATGGGCGAGATCATGTCGAAGGTCGGGTTCGGTTCGTCCGACTACGGCTCGTCACTCGCGGACTTCGAGAAGCTCGCCATGAGCGCGGTGACGCCGCAGACCACGGTGATCGTGCTCGGCGACGCCCGCAGCAACAATCTCGATCCGCGCGCCGATATTCTGAAGCGGATCGGCGAGCGTTCGAAGCGGCTGGTGTGGCTCAATCCGGAAGGGCGGACGGCGTGGGGGTTCGGCGATTCCGAGATGCCGCGCTATGCGACGTTCTGCTCGGTGGTGCGCCAGTGCGCGACCGCGCGGCAGCTTGAGCGCGCGGTGTCGGATATCGTGGCGTCGTATCAGTAAGGGATGTCGTCGCGGCTCAGACGCCGACGGAAGGCAGGCTGGCGGCGGCGATCGCCACGAAGCGCGACAAGCCACGCATCGCGCGGCGCGAGGCGGATTTCAGCGGCTTGATCAATCGTGCCATCGGACACTCCACATGCAGCGCTTAGAACTCGCGCTGCACCGTCCGATATATTCGCCGCCGGCGGAGGAGGCGAGGCAGGCACGAAAAAGACGATATTGTTGCTGCGGTGTTGTTGTCTGGCGATGGTTTCATTTCCCGGCAGGCCGCGAAGACAGCAAAAATCATCTCGCGATGTGGCGGCCAAAAAGCCGCCTGGCCGTCGTCAGGGGTAGAAGCCGGAAGCTATCAGGCCCGGAACGCCATCGATCGTCACGTGCTTCACATAGGCCCACTTCTGCGAAAGCTCGGTTTGTCCCGGCTTCGGGAACATGTAGTCGACCCATCCCGATCCTCTTTCCGCTGCCCGAATGATCTCGTCGTGGAACAGTTTGCCCTTGGCATCCTTCTGGCCCATCACGTTCGTTCCCTCCCGCTGCGGAAAGGCCGGATTGAGCAGCACGTTTCCCTTCAGGTCGTAGGAGTACAGATAAGTGGTGTCGTGAAACCACTCGCTGTCCTTCTTTCTGAAGTCGGCGAAGGCGGCCTTGCCGCTCCGGTCGATCAGTGCGGCGGCCTTATCGACCATGGCTTCGATCTGCTTCGCCTTTTCGGATGCCGGCGGCTGGTCCTGAGCGCCGGCAGAACCCGCCATCGCGGCCGCCGCGAGTGCGGCCAGTATCGTGATGTGTTTAAGCATGCGCTCCTCCTTGTCGTGCGCCGCTACATTGGTGACCGGCGCGCCGGATATCCCGGCCATTCCTGGCGTGTGAGGATGCCTTGAACACGGAGCGGCGGCTTTACGGCCGGCTTTCTTTTTCCTTACGGCACCCCTGCGATTTGCTAAGACAAGTGGGTCAGGGCGTGTCCGGACAACGGAAATGGTTCTTGCGTTTGACGATCACCGGCTCGACATCGAGCGCCGCGAATTGCGCCGCGGCACCGAGATCATCGACGTTGAACCCAAGGTCTTCGACCTCCTTGCCTTCCTGGTGCAGCAACGCGACCGTGTGGTCAGCAAAGATGATCTTCTGCGCGCGGTATGGGGCGGCCGCATCGTCTCGGAATCGGCACTCACGACGCGGATCAATGCGGCGCGCAAGGCGGTCGGCGACGACGGCGCGTCGCAGCGGCTGATCCGCACCTTCACCCGCAAGGGCGTTCGCTTCGTTGGCGACGTCACGATCTTGGTCGACGGGACAAAAGCGAGCGCCGGCGAGGTGGACCATTCAGGCAACGGAGGCAATCCGGCGCCTGACGTCGAAAAGCCGTCGATTCTGGTTCTTCCGTTTCTGAACATGAGCGGCGATCCCGCGCAGGACTATTTCGTCGACGGCATGGTCGAGGAGATCATCACGGCGCTGTCGCACATCCGCTGGCTGTTCGTCGTCGCCCGCAGTTCGACCTTCACCTACAAGGGCCAGGCGATCGACGTGAAGCAGATCGGGCGCGAACTCGGTGTCCGCTACGTGCTCGAAGGCTCCGTGCGCAAGGCCGGCGACCGGGTCCGCATCACCGGACAGTTGATCGATGCCGACACCGGCGCGCATCTCTGGGCCGATCGCTTCGACGGTTCGCTGGAAGATGTGTTCGACCTTCAGGACAAGGTCGCGTCGAGCGTTGCGGGCGTGATCGAGCCTGCCTTGCAGGCGGTTGAGACCGCACGTTCGGCAAACCGCGCCACCGCGGACCTGACGGCCTACGACCTCTATCTGCGCGCCTATGCGATGTTTCTGTCGTCGGCGCGGCAGATTCCCGAGGCGCTGCGCCTGATGGAACAGGCGATCGCGCGCGATCCCCGTTATGGGCCGGCGCTGGCCTGGGCCGCGATCTGCTGTTTCCGCCTTCTGCTCGACGGCCGCAGCAATGATCCTGCCGCCGACCGTCTCAAGGGACCTGATTTTGCGCGGCGTGCGCTGGAAGTGGCCGGCGACGACCCCGCCGTTCTCGCGAATGCCGCGCTCGCGCTGGCTTATTTCGGTGAGGACATCGGAGCCATGATGGCGCTCGTCGATCGCGCGCTGATGCTCAATCCGAATTTCGCGCGCGGCTGGCATATCGGCGGTCTGCTCCGCGTGTGGGCCGGCCAGCCCGATCCCGCGATCCGACATCTCGATGCCGCGTTGCGCCTCAGCCCCCGCGCCCGCATCGGTACCTCGGCCAATCTCATCGGCACCGCGCATTTCCTTGCCCGCCGCTTCGATCAGGCGGTGCCCAACCTGCTATTGGCGATCCAGGACGATCCGGGGTTTCCAAGTCCGCATCGTTGTCTCGCTGCCTGCTACGCGCATATGGGACGGATCAACGAGGCGAGGGAGATCGTCGGGCGGCTGCGCATGATGGCTGCCGCCGTCATGCCCGACGTCAGCCATTTCCGCAGCGCCGCGCATCGCGACCTGCTGCTGTCGGGATTGCGGTCGATCGCGGACGAATGACTTGCGGGTGCCGTCGAAATGAAAAGGGCCGGATCATCGGATCCGGCCCTTAAAAGATACGCAATTACGAAGATCGATCAGCTCGCCTTGGCGACCTGCTTCTTCTGGATCGCGCGCTTGATCTCGACCGCCCTCGGCGACAACTCGGAGTCCTTCGCCTTCAGCAGGAAGGCATCGAGACCGCCGCGGTGATCGACGCTCTTGAGTGCATTGGTCGACACCCGCAGACGCACCGAACGCGCCAGCGCGTCCGACTGGAAGGTGACGTTCACCAGATTCGGCAGGAAGCGCCGCTTGGTCTTGATATTGGAGTGGCTGACCTTGTGGCCCACCTGGGGAGCCTTGGCCGTCAGTTCGCAGCGCCGGGACATGGCGAAAATCCTCTGTCGTCCCCGGCACCGGCCAAAGGCGCAGGCTCGGGGGTTCAAAATCGCGTCCATTTCAGGAACCGCGGACGTATAGGGGGAGAGCGGCGGGGCGTCAAGGCAGGGAAGCCGAAAACGGCTTTAATGAAAGCGTCAAACCCCGATTAACCGCCTCATCGGGATGGATTTTCGGCTGGTCCGCCGCCGGTCGTCCATCATACAAAGGGCGCAATCCCCGCCGACATCATGACGGTCGGCCGCTTTGGGCGCCAGATCGAGCGTTTTTACTCAAGTCCAGAGATTCGGTGAGCTGCCGGGTTCCGCCTATTGTGGGCGTTGACGTTGCCCGGCCGCAATTTTTGTTTACATGAGTAACCGTCGGTCGAACCATCAGATTGACGACAATCCGCAAGGCCGATGGCAAGCCGCGCGGCCACCCATGATGTGGACCAGGACCAGTAGTGATCGCAGTCCGTACGAAGCTGCCCCGTGTAACGCCCGTTGCGGCGCGCGCCGCGTTGGCGTTGCTCGCCGTGCTGTTGGCCTGGACCGGCCCGGCCGCCGCGCAAGGCAAGCTCGAAGCCCGCTATGACGTGACGCTGGCCGGCATTCTGGTCGGCTCCGGAACCTGGGCGGTCGAGGTGCTCGACGATCAGTATTCGGCGGCGGCGGCTGGCGGCACCACCGGACTGCTCAAGGCGTTCGCGCATGGTACGGGTTCGGGCGCCTCGCAAGGCCGCATCGTCAACGGTGTGCTGGTTCCGGCGACCTATACGGCGACCATCGCCTCGTCGAAGAAATCCGAGACCATTCGGATGGCGCTCGCCGGCGGCAGCGTGAAGGACTTCGTCATCGAGCCGACGCCGCCGGTCGACGCCAAGCGCATTCCGGTGACCGATGCGCAGAAGCGCGGCGTGTTCGATCCGATGACGGCGACGCTGCTGCGGGTGCCCGGCACCGGCGATCTGCTCGGTCCGGAAGCTTGTCAGGCCACGACCGGAATTTTCGACGGGCGCATGCGTTACGACCTGCGCCTCGCCTTCCGGCGCATCGAAACCGTGAAGTCGGAAAAGGGCTATCATGGCCCGGTCGTCGTCTGCGGAATCTATTTCACGCCGATCTCCGGCTACATCCCCGATCGGCTCGCGATCAAATATCTCGCCGCCCAGCAGCACATGGAGGTGTCGCTCGCGCCGATCGCCGGCACCCGCGTGCTCGCGCCGTACCGCCTCACGATTCCGACGCCGCTCGGTATCGGCAAGCTGGAAGCGACGCAGTTCGTCACGACGGCGATGCCGCCGAAGACCGCCGCCAAGACGCAATAGCTGTTCGTTGTCGTGGCTGGGCCGCGCGATTCGCCGCCTTATTGACTGCCTTGGGTTTGCCGCAAGACTTTTGGGCGCTCCGAACGGCATGCGGCGGAAATCGGGCAGACGACCTGACACGGAATCCTGTTGACTCCGGAAGCGAGTCTTCTCCGCCAGACAGATTCATAATTTGGGTGCAAACACCGCTCTTGTTGATCCAGGCAGAACTTGATCTAGTGCCGCTTGTCGCTTTCAACGCGAGATGTTGCGGTGAACGAAGCCTGTGAGATCGGGAGTCAGCGATTCGGGCGCGATTCGTTCCGGACTCGTTCCAAACCTTAAGCCGCGGCCTTGCAAGCGTCGCATTGTGAAACACATTTGATCCCTGGCTGATCACCCAGCGACGCGAACCTTCCGGAAATCATGGCCTTTTCGTCTTCAACATCTCCGCTCGGCAATGGCCGCGCGCCCGGCGCGGGCGTGACGGCGGTGCTCGGCCCGACCAACACCGGCAAGACCCATCTCGCGATCGAGCGGATGCTGGCGCATTCCTCCGGCATCATCGGCCTGCCGCTGCGGTTGCTCGCGCGCGAGGTCTACAACAAGATCGCCGATCGCGCGGGCGCGGCTTCCGTCGCGCTGATCACCGGCGAGGAGAAGATCAAGCCGCCGCGCCCGCGCTTCTGGGTCTCGACCGTGGAAGCGATGCCGCGCGATCTCGACGTCTCGTTCCTCGCCGTCGATGAAATCCAGATCGCCGCCGATCTCGAGCGCGGTCACGTGTTCACCGATCGCATTCTCAACCGGCGCGGCCGCGACGAGACGCTGCTGCTCGGCGCCGCCACCATGCGCCCGATCATCGAGCGGCTGCTGCCCGGCGCGAGCATCGTCACGCGCCCGCGGCTCTCGCAGCTTGAATTCGCCGGCGACCGCAAGATCACCCGGCAGCCGCGCCGCACTGCGATCGTAGCCTTCTCGGCGGACGAGGTCTATGCCATCGCCGAACTGATCCGCCGCCAGCACGGCGGGGCTGCAGTGGTGCTGGGATCGCTCAGCCCGCGCACCCGCAACGCGCAGGTCGCGATGTTCCAATCGGGCGATGTGGATTATCTGGTTGCCACCGACGCAGTCGGCATGGGCCTCAATCTCGACGTCGATCACGTCGCCTTCGCGTCCGACCGCAAATACGACGGCTACCAGTTTCGCAGGCTGACACCCGCGGAATTCGCGCAGATCGCGGGCCGTGCCGGGCGCGCGACGCGCAACGGCACTTTCGGCACGACGGGTCGCTGCGCGCCGTTCGAGCCCGAACTCGTCAACGCGCTGCAGAACCATACCTTCGACAACGTCAAGACGTTGCAATGGCGCAACTCGGCTCTGGATTTCTCCTCGCTCGGCGCGCTGCAGGTGTCGCTGGCGCTGACGCCCGGTCATGAAGCGCTGACCCGCGCGCCGATCGCCGAAGACCTGCGCGTGCTCGATCATGCGGCGCGCGATGCCGAGGTGCGCGACATGGCGCAGGGCGCGGCGGCGGTGGAGCGGTTGTGGGAGGCCTGTCAGATTCCGGACTACCGCAAGATCGCACCGGCTGCGCACGCCGAACTGGTGACAACCTTGTTCGGCTTCCTGATGCGCAAGGGCAAGGTTCCTGACAACTGGTTTGCCGCCCAGATCGCGCAGGCCGACCGGATCGATGGCGATATCGATACTCTGTCGGGCCGGATCGCGCAGATCCGGACCTGGACCTTCGTGGCCAACCGGCCGGATTGGCTGGTCGATCCCGAGCGCTGGCAGGAAATTTCGCGGGACGTCGAAAATAAATTGTCCGATGCCCTGCACGAAAGGCTCACAGAGCGTTTCGTTGATCGCCGGACCAGTGTATTGATGCGCCGCCTGCGGGAAAACACGATGTTGAATACGGAAATTGGCAAGACCGGCGAAGTGATCGTAGAGGGCCACGTGATTGGCCGTCTCGACGG
>JBQCIZ010000476.1:0-17757 GCA_051953235.1 Nitrobacter sp.
TAATTGCGACGCCGGCGGCGTTCGCGCCGCCGGCTGTCATTTTTCATAAGGCTTCCGGGTCGTCCGGTCGCCGATGGTTGGGGTCCAAAGACCTCTAACCGCTCGAAGGGAGCGGGACAGCTGATGATCACAAGTCTTCTCATCGCAGGTGCGGCCGGCTGTGCGTCGGCGCTGATGTTCGCCTCGATCATCTCGGGCGCGCTGATCTCGCTTGTGCTGTTCTATCTCGCACCGCTGCCGCTGATGGTGGCAGCGATGGGATGGGGTCCGACCTCCGCAGCGCTTGGCGGCCTTGTGGCCGGCCTGGGTCTCGGCAGCATCTTCGGCATTCCCTATTGCGCCGCGTTCGTGCTGACCGTGGCACTTCCGGCGTGGTGGCTCGGACACCTCGCATTGCTCGGACGTCCGATCACTGCCGGCACGCCAAATACAGCGACTCCCAACGCACCGCAGCCGATCGAATGGTATCCCCTCGGGCGGATCCTGATCTGGGTGGCGAGCTTTGCCGCTCTGACCACCGCCGCCGCCCTGCTCACGCTCGGGTCCGATGCGCCGACAATCACCGAGACGCTGCGCCGCGGCTTGTTGCGCATCATCAATGCACCGGGAGCGTCACACGATAGCGTCGCGGAGGTCGTCGACGCCTTCGTCGCTATCGCGCCCGCTGCCGCTGCGACCGTCGCCATGATGACGCTGACGCTTAATCTGTGGCTTGCGGCAAAAGTCACGGCTACGTCGGGCCGGCTGCGCCGCCCCTGGCCCGACATGAAGGCCGTCGTGCTGCCGCCGATGACGCTCGCCGCGGTCACCTTGGCGCTTGCGCTGTGCTTCAGCGGCGGCCTGCCGGGCATGCTGGCCCAGATCATCACGTCCTCCCTGATGATGGCCTACGCGCTCGTCGGTTTCGCGGTGCTGCACACGGTCACGCTGACCCTGCGCAGCCGCGCGCTGTGGCTGAGCTGCGTCTATGCGGTGGTGCTGGTGTTTCTCTGGCCCATCATCGCGATAATCGGCATCGGCATCGCGGACACGGTTTTTGGACTTCGCCAACGCTACCTGCAGCGGCACACGCCGCCGCCGCTCGCACCTACCTCGTGAACTCAACGTCAATTTCTGCTCAACCCGATAAGGAGATCGAACATGGAAGTCATTCTGCTGGAACGCGTGGCCAAGCTCGGCCAGATGGGCGAAATCGTGAAGGTCAAGGACGGGTTCGCCCGTAACTTCCTCCTCAAGCGCGGCAAGGCGCTGCGCGCGACCGCGGAGAACCGCACCAAGTACGACGGCATGAAGGCGGAGCTTGAGGCCAACAACATCAAGGCCAAAGGCGAAGCCGCCAAGGTCGCGGAGAAGATCGACGGCCGCGACGTCGTCATCATCCGCCAAGCGTCCGAAAGCGGACAGCTGTTCGGCTCGGTGTCGGTGCGCGATATCGTGGCGTCGCTCGCCGCCGACGGCATCACCGTCTCCCGTCCGCAGGTCTGGCTCGACGCGCCGATCAAGACGATCGGCCAGAAGACCATCACTGTGGCCGTCCATCCCGAGGTCGAAGCAACCATCTCCGTGACGGTTGCCCGCAGCGACGACGAAGCCGAGCGCATCAAGCGCGGCGAGGACATCAGCACCCGTCAGGAAGATCGCGACGCCGCCGCCGAAGCGATTGCCGCCGCCGGCGACTTCTTCGATCCCGAAGCGCAGCACGACGATCTCACCGCGCCGAAGGCAGAGGAAGCGACCGAAGAGAAGTAAGTCAGACCTCGCGGAAAATGCCAAAAGCCCGGCCGCTACGGCCGGGCTTTTTGTTGTCTGGATACTGCTATTTCGAAATGGGCGGGACCGGCGGCCCAGCAGGTTCTGATGGCTTGGACGCCCCCACCGCAGGGGTTGCCGGAGGTGCGGCAGGCTTGGCAGCCTCTGCGGGAGCGGCTTGCGATGGGGCCGCAGCCGCTTCGGGTGGCGTTGATGACGGCGCGGGACTTGCGGCCTGCGCAGGCTTCACCTCACCCTCAGCCTTCGGAGCCGGCGTCACCGGGGGAACTGGGTCGGCCCGCAGCGGCTTCGGCTCGCCGGGAGTTGTTGTCTCCGCCGAACCCGCGCTGGAATTTGCGCCTTCAGGTTTTGCCGTTTCAGGTTTGGGCGTTTCGGATTTGCCCGCCTCCGACTTGGCCGTCTCTGATCCGCCGGCTCCAGTCTTGCCGTCTGCAGCCTTGGTATCGGGCTTCGACGCGTCCGGTTGAGCGGATTCCGGCTTGGCCACCTCGGTCTTGGAAGTCTGTTCCTTCGACTCCTCAGCCTTGGGTGCTTCGGCTTTGGGCGCTTCCTTCTTGGGACTTTCGCCCTTGGCCGTTTCCCCCTTTACCGCGCCAGCACTCGGCTCGCTTTTGGCGGTATCCGGCTTGGCCGGGATTTCATCCTTGGGGGCTTCCTGTTTGGCCGAGTCGGCCTTCGGCTCATCGGCGCCTCGCTTACCGCGCTTGGTCAGCTTTTGCCGGGTGCCGTGCTTTGATCCCTCATGTTCGCCAGCGGCTTCCTTCGGAGGCTTCCCCTCCGCGCCCGGCTTGGCCTCCTCGGGCCTCTCACGCTCCGGCCGTGCCAGACGCTTGCCGTGCCGCCCCTTGCGGCCATGCGGCTCATCTTGCACTGCCGTCTCATCGGCCTTGGGACGCGCGACCTCTTCCTGCGCCGGCTTGCGCCCGTGTCGCTCAGCCTGCTCGGGCGGCTGCTTCTGCTCACCCGGATGCTGCTTCGGCGTCTCTGCCCGATAACGCGTGTCCGTCGCGCCGTTGGACACCAGATAGCCGCTGAGCATCTTGGCCATGTCGGGGCTGGTAGTATAGTGCTGGCGCAAAAAGCCGGGCAGCGAGCCCGGCGCAACCGTCTTGAGCAGTCCCCGGGGACTCTTGTGGCAGGCGGTACAGGTGCCCGAAAAAATCTGAGCGGCCGACTTGCCGGCCTCGAGATTTTGCGCCTGCGCAACGCCCGTCGCGCAACAGCCAATCGCAAGCATCACCGTCGCTAAACTGAGCGCTCGGCTCAACATTCTATCCTCCGGGTGCGGAAATTGCCGTGATTGCGGCGCCCACCTTTTAGCCGATTGCGCCATGAATGGAAGCGGACAGATGACGCAAGCGCGTGATCAATTCCGGATAACGGGATTGCAACTGGATACTGGCGAACCGATCTATCCAATACTATGATTTTACCCGTGGAGCTGGGGGGCAGTTCCAGGCCCGCGCACGGTTGACCGGATCATCGTGATGTCAGCCTAGGCTGGTCGATAGGTGGTTTCGATGGACCATTTGTTGCGGCTTTTCCTCGACCGGTTCATCCGGCGCGGCTCGATTACCCTCACCACCGCAAGCGGAAACACATTCACTTGCGGAGACGGCACCGGCGAGCCGGTCCGGGTGCGGGTCGTCACCAAGGAAGCTGAACGTCAGCTTCTCCTCGACCCCGAAATGGCCCTTGGCGAAACCTACATGGACGGCACGTTCGTGGTCGAACAAGGCACGATCGCGGATGTCCTGGCAATCGTCCTCGACCAGCCCGACATGACGCCACGCTGGGCGAAGCTGCAGTGGTGGCTGCGCTATCTCGTCCGAAACATTCAGCAATTCAATCCGCGCGGGCGCTCCAAGAACAATGTCGCGCGCCATTACGATCTCGACGGGCGGCTCTACTCGCTGTTTTTGGACACGGACAAACAGTACAGCTGCGCGTACTTCGAAACGCCGGGCATGACGCTGGACGAGGCCCAGCTTGCGAAAAAGCGGCATGTCACAGCCAAACTGCTGATCGAGCACGGCCAGCGCGTCCTCGATATCGGCTCGGGCTGGGGTGGGCTCGGTCTCTACATTGCGGAAGTCGCCGGCGGAAACGTTACAGGAGTGACGCTGTCGACTGAACAGCTTCAGGTGTCCAACACGCGCGCCGCCGAAAAGAACCTGACGCAGTCGGCGAAATTCCTGCTGCAGGACTACCGGGACATTCCCGGACCGTTCGATCGCATCGTATCGGTCGGCATGTTCGAGCACGTCGGCGTCGACCACTACGACACCTTTTTCAAAAGATGTGCGGAGTTGCTCGATGCAAACGGCGTGATGCTGCTGCACTCAATCGGCCGCTCCGAAGGCCCCGGCATCACCAATCCATGGATCGCGAAGCACATTTTCCCGGGCGGATACATCCCTGCCCTGTCGGAGGTTCTGCCTGCGATCGAGCGCGCGGGGCTTCTGGTTTGCGACATTGAAATCCTGCGTCTGCACTATGCCGAGACGCTGAAGGCATGGCGTGAACGTTTCATGGCGCGGCGCGAGGAAGCGATAAAGCTTTACGACGAGCGCTTCGCGCGGATGTGGGAGTTCTATTTGGCCTCGTCGGAGATGTCTTTCCGAAAGCAGAACCTGATGAACTTCCAGATCCAGATCACGAAACGGCAAGGCATCGTGCCGATGACGCGGGACTATATCGCGCGCGGCGAGGCCAGGTTGCGCGGCTCCGAGCAGGGTCGGCGACCGCGACTTCAGATCGCGGGCGGATAAGCCGGGTTCAATTTGATTGGAACGGCGAAACTTAGTTTCGCAGGCTGAAGTGCGATCCGTAAAGACTGGAAAGGCCGACCGGATGTGCCAGATGGACCTTGGCGGCAGCCAGAACGTCGGGATCGCAGGGTTTGGCGCGCTCATCCGGTTCGGCGAGCCTTTCGAACGTCGCCACCAGCGCCGACAGCCAGGCGATTTCGCCGCTGCCTGAACGCCATTGCTGATGGGACTGAGCCATTTTGGATTGTATTCCCGTATTGCCGCCCTGGCTAACCGGCCATCGGCAGTTCTGTTCCAAGTTAGCGTGGAGACGCGCCGCACGATGTGATCGGCCTCACGGCACGCCCTCTCCTCATTTTGAGTCGAGCAAAACCGGACGAGGTTCATGATGGGCAAAGATTTTTCCGGCTACGAGCGCTCGCGATCTCGGCAAATGCCGTCAAGTTCGATATTCCTTCGCCTCAAGTTTCATTCAAACGCCATGTGGGAATCGGGCATAAGGGGTGCGGCATTGCTTTCGCGGTCCGCCCCGCCGGCGCTTTATGCTTGCCCCGTATCCGACAAAATCCCGACCACAATCCGAGACCCATGGCCGCAGCCGATTCGAACATTCTGAAGCTTGCACCTGACGTGGCGACGCCAGCCTACCGGACTGCGCCGCACAACATCGAAGCTGAGCAGAGCCTTCTCGGCGCCATTCTGGTCAACAACGACGCGTTCTATCGCGTTTCGGATTTCCTTGAGCCGAAACATCTCTTCGAGCCGATCCACCAGACCATCTATGAGACCGCGGGTAGCCTGATCCGTGCCGGCAAGATCGCAACCCCCGTCACGCTGAAGACGTTCGTTCCGGCCGATACCGACATCGGCGGCATGACGGTCGGCCAGTATCTCGCCCGCCTCGCTGCGGAAGCCACCACGATCATCAACGCCCACGATTACGGACGCACGATCTACGAACTGGCGCTGCGCCGCGACCTGATCAACATCGGCGAGGATATGGTCAACGTCGCCTACGACGCGCCGGTGGATTTCGCGCCCCGCGCGCAGATCGAGGACGCCGAGCGCCGGCTCTACGAATTGGCCGAATCCGGCCGCTACGACGGCGGCTTCCAGAAATTCTCGCAAGCGATGAAAATCGCGCTCGACATGGCGGCCAATGCCTACCGCCGCGACGGAAAATTGTCGGGAATTGCAACCGGCCTCCGCGACCTCGACGCCCGCATGGGCGGGCTGCAGCATTCCGACTTGATCATTGTCGCGGGCCGCCCCGGCATGGGCAAGACCGCGCTCGCGACCAATATCGCCTACAATATCGCCAGGGCCCATCAGTCCGAATTGCAGCCGGACGGCACGATGAAAACCGTCAATGGCGGCATCGTCGGCTTCTTCTCCTGCGAAATGTCGGCCGAACAGCTCGCGACGCGTATTCTCGCCGAGCAAACCAGCATCGCCTCCAGCAGCATCCGCCGCGGCGGCATTACGGAGAGCGAATTCGAAAAAATTCGCGATCATACGATCGAGCTCGAACACCTTCCGCTCTATGTCGACGAGACCGGCGGCCTGTCGATCTCACAGCTGACAGCGCGCGCCCGGCGGCTGAAGCGACAGAAGGGCCTCGACGTCCTGATCGTCGACTACATCCAGCTTCTGCAGGGTAGCGGCAAGCGCTCAGATAACCGCGTGCAGGAGGTCACCGAAATCACCACCAGCCTGAAAGCGCTGGCGAAGGAATTGAACGTTCCGATCATCGCCCTGTCGCAGTTGTCGCGTCAGGTCGAATCCCGTGACGACAAGCGGCCTCAACTCGCCGACCTTCGCGAATCCGGCTCGATCGAGCAGGACGCCGACGTGGTGATGTTCGTGTTCCGCGAAGAATACTACCTGCAGAACAAGGAACCGCGGATCGGCACCCCCGAATACGAGAAGTGGCAGCTCGACATGTCACTGGTGCACGGCAAGGCGGAAGTCATCATCGGCAAACAACGCCATGGACCGACCGGCACCGTCGAGCTGCAATTCGAAGGTCAGTTCACCCGCTTCAGTGACCTTGCACAGGACGGACATCTGCCCGACCGCATGTAGCATCTGCACGCGCCGGGTGCGCGGTTGAACCGCCACGCAGCGAAGCGTACGATACGGCATGAATTTGGTTCCAGATCCCAAGGCTACGTCGGGCGATAGCTTGTTGTCGCCCGAGGCCAATGCCGCGGCGGCTTTCTCCGCTGCGACCGCCACGGCGACCGGCGTCCTCACCGTCGATCTCGACGCGCTCGTCGCCAACTGGCGTAAGCTCGAGAAGACCACGGTGCCCGCCGAATGCGCCGGCGTGGTCAAGGCCGATGCCTATGGCTGTGGGACCGAGCCGGTGGTGCGGGCGCTGGCCTATGCCGGGTGCAAGACGTTCTTCGTCGCAACGCTCGACGAAGCACGCGCGGCCCGTGCGGCAACCTCCTCCGCCGACATCTATGTGCTGGACAGCTTCTTCCAGAATTGCGGCGACGCATTTGCGGAAATCAACTGCCGGCCGGTAATCGGCGATCTCAACGAGCTCGCCGAATGGGACGTGTTTTGCCGCCGCACCGGCTGGGTGGGTGGCGCGGCCGTCCATATCGACACCGGCATGAACCGCCTCGGCCTCACCGTCACCGAAGCGCAGGGAATCATTCCGAGGATCAACGCCGGCGATCACGGCATCACACTGGTGATGAGCCACCTCGCCTGCGCCGAAGCACTCAATCATCCGCTCAATGCTAAACAGGTCGCAGCCTTCCGGGACATCGCCGGCGAATTCTCAGGTGTTCCCGCCTCGCTCTCGAACTCGTCCGGCATCTATCTCGGTCCGCAATTCCAGTTTGATCTGGTGCGTCCGGGCGCTGCGCTTTATGGCGTCAATCCGACACCGGAAGCCGACAATCCGATGCAGCCGGTCGTCGAATTGAAGGCGCGGATCGTGCAGACACGCATAATCGACAAGGGTGAAAGCGTCGGCTATGGCGCAACGTGGACGGCTCGGCGCCCAACGCGTCTCGCAATCGTCTCGGCCGGCTATGCCGACGGTTATTTCCGCGCCGCCGGCAGCAACGACGGCACCCGCGGCGCCGAAGTCGTTGTTGCCGGCGCGCGGTGTCCGATCGCCGGCCGCATATCCATGGACCTGATGGCGGTCGACGTCACCGATCTCCCGCCAAAATCAGTCCGCCGCGGCCAATGGGTCACGCTGATCGGCGAAGGGATCACTGTGGACGAAATCGCACATCATTTCGGCACCATCGGCTATGAAGTCCTGACCAGCCTCGGCAGCCGCTACAAGCGCGTCTACAAGGGCGCGGAAAACCCGTCCGGCGCCTCGTGAGCCTTGCGCTCCGCGAGGGCTCGCTTCCGCTGATCGCCGCCGAGATCAATACGCCCCCTTCCGGTTGAAACTTGCTAGGCTCGACGGTCCGTCGCATCTGCGAATCATCGAGCCCATCTCTTGAATTACATTTTCGTCCTCGCGGTCGGGCTGGTTGCCGGTACCATCAGCGGCATCGTCGGCACCGGTTCCTCGATCATGCTGGTGCCGGTGCTGGTCTATGAGTTCGGGCCGAAGCAGGCCGTGCCGATCATGGCGGTGGCCGCCGTCATGGCCAACCTGTCGCGCATCCTGGCGTGGTGGCGCGAAGTCGACTGGCGCGCCTGCGCCGCCTATTCGGTCACGGGCATCCCGGCGGCGGCGCTCGGCGCCCGCACGCTGCTGGTGCTGCCGTCGCGCGCGGTGGACATCAGCATCGGCCTGTTCCTGATCGCGATGGTGCCGGTGCGGCATTGGCTCGCGCGCCATAAATTCAAGCTGTCGCTATGGCACCTCGCCATTGGCGGCGCGCTGATCGGCTTCCTCACCGGCATTGTGGTCTCGACCGGGCCGCTGAGCGTGCCCTTGTTCATGTTCTATGGCCTCAGCAAGGGCGCCTTCATCGCCACGGAGGCCGCAAGCTCGCTCGGGCTTTACTTCAGCAAGTCGGTGACCTTCGAACGCTTTGGTGCGCTGACTTGGGACGTCGGGCTGAAAGGCCTGATCACCGGCTCCTCGCTGATGATCGGGGCCTTCATCGCCAAGCCATTCTTGCTCAAGCTCGATCCGGGAGTATTCCGGGTCATGATGGACGCCATCATGCTCGCCGCCGGGCTATCCATGCTATGGAATGCCCTTCATGCCTGACAGCCGCTGAACCCGATCGCTTAGATATGGCCAAAAACGTTCTCTCCTTCGTCTGCCAGAACTGCGGCGCGGCTTATAACCGCTGGCAGGGCAAGTGCGACGCCTGCGGCGAATGGAATACACTCGCCGAGGAGGACACGACCGGTGCGACGTCCGTGCCGGTCAGCATCCGCTCGAAGCGCAAGGGCCGCCTATTCACGCTGGAGACGCTCACAGGCAAGACGCAGGATGCGCCACGCCTCTCCTCCGGCATGGCCGAACTCGATCGCGTCACCGGCGGCGGTTTTGTCCGCGGCTCGGTGCTTCTGGTCGGCGGCGACCCCGGGATCGGCAAGTCGACACTGCTGACGCAGGCGACCAGCATGCTCGCCCGCGCCGGTCATCGCGCGGTCTACATCTCCGGCGAAGAAGCTGTGGCGCAGGTGCGGCTTCGCGCCGAACGCCTTGGCCTCGCCAATGCGCCGGTACAGCTCGCCGCTGAAACGTCGGTCGAAGACATTGTCGCCACCCTGTCCGAAGGCGCGGTGCCGCGCCTTGTGGTCATCGACTCGATCCAGACCATGTGGACCGACACCGTGGAATCAGCACCCGGCACCGTGACGCAGGTGCGTGCCTCGGCGCAGGCGCTGATCCGTTTCGCCAAGAAATCCGGCGCGGCGCTGATCCTGGTCGGTCACGTCACCAAGGATGGTCAGATCGCCGGTCCCCGCGTGGTCGAACACATGGTGGATGCGGTGCTGTCGTTCGAAGGCGAAGGCTCGCAGCAGTTCCGCATCCTGCGCGCGGTGAAGAACCGTTTTGGTCCGACCGATGAGATCGGCGTGTTCGAGATGACGGGCCTCGGCTTGCGCGAGGTTACCAATCCCTCCGAACTTTTTCTGTCGGAACGCGATCTCGGCAGCCCCGGCACCGCTGTGTTCGCCGGCATTGAGGGCACCCGGCCTGTGCTGGTCGAATTGCAGGCGCTGGTGGCCCCGACCTCGCTCGGCACGCCGCGCCGCGCCGTGGTGGGCTGGGATCCGAGCCGGCTCTCGATGGTGCTGGCGGTGCTCGAGGCCCATTGCGGCGTCAAGCTGTCCGGCCATGATGTCTATCTCAATGTCGCCGGCGGCCTGCGCATCAACGAGCCTGCTGCCGATCTCGCCGCAGCGGCGGCCCTGGTGTCGTCGCTGACCAATGCGCAATTACCGACCGATGCCGTCTATTTCGGCGAGATCTCGCTGTCGGGGGCCGTGCGGCCCGTGGCGCAGACCTCTGCGCGGCTGAAGGAGGCCGCCAAGCTTGGATTCGGCCGGGCCGTGCTGCCAGAATCGGCCCGGGGCGATCCTGGCAGCGAGGCCGGACTATCGCTCAATACCGTCGGCGGACTGACCACGCTGGTGGCCGATATCGCCGCGCGCGGGCGTGGCCGATCCACGGCGCCGACCGATCCGGAGAAAAATGCCACACCGGCCCGATTCCGCCGCCAGGACGGCTAAAGCGGGGTGACCTGGACGCTCGCCGCCGCTATACAGCGGCCACCTCTGTCCCGAAGACCGAACACCGACTGTTAAGGCTCGGGAACAATGGTGTGGTGAGAAGCTCGCGGGCGGTTTTCCGGCCTTGCGGGACGTGCCATATCACCGTCATCTGAATTGGCAGCGAGATGCCGATTCGCGGTTTTGAGATGTACGAGCGGACCTGACCAGCCGATGCCGATAACCATCCTCGACCTCGTTCTGCTCGCGGTAATGCTGATTTCGGGCCTGCTCGCGATGATCCGCGGCTTCATGCGCGAAATCCTGTCGATCGCCTCCTGGGGCATCGCCGCGCTGGTGACGCTCTATTCGTTCCAGAAGCTGCTGCCGACGGCGAAAACCTATTTCAACAACGACACCGTCGCCACCGCCGCCGTGATTGGCGGCGTTTTCATCGGCACCCTGATCGTGGTTTCGATCGTCACCACACGCATCTCCGACATGATCCTGGACTCCCGGATCGGTGCGCTCGACCGCACGCTCGGCTTCCTGTTCGGGCTGGCCCGCGGCCTGCTGATCGTGGTCGTCGCGTTCCTGTTCTTCACCTGGCTGGTTCCGGAAAAACAGCGGCCGGACTGGGTCAGCAGCGCGAAGTCGCTGACGGTGTTGAAATCCACCGGCGACTGGCTGATGTCACTCTTGCCTGACGACCCCGAGAACACCATCTTAAAGAAGTTCAAGAAGAATAAGCCCGACGAGGAACAATCTGACGCGGAACCAGGTTCGCCCGGGGCCGGCGATGGCTATTCCAAACCTGCCCGCGACAGCCTGAAAAAGCTGATCGACGGCAAACCGGCGGCCCGATAGAACCCGCCGAAAGCGAGGCGTGATGGACGAGATGCAAAGCCCCTCCAGCGACGCCGGGACGCTGGATCTGGATTTCGATCTCGACGGCGATACGCTCCGCGAGGAATGCGGCGTATTCGGCATCTTTGGCCATCCCGACGCCGCCGCCATCACCGCCCTTGGCCTCCACGCCCTGCAACATCGCGGCCAGGAAGCCGCCGGCATCGTTTCCTTCGACGGCCACCGCTTCCATTCCGAACGCCGCCTCGGCCTCGTCGGCGATACCTTCTCCCGCCGCGAGGTGATCGAACGCCTCCCCGGCTCCGCCGCTGTCGGCCACACCCGTTACTCCACCACGGGCGGCACGATCCTCCGCAACGTGCAACCGCTGTTCGCCGAACTCAATGCCGGCGGCTTCGCCGTCGCCCACAACGGCAACCTCACCAATGGACTGACGCTGCGCCGCGAACTCGTGCGACATGGCGCCATGATGCAGTCGACCACCGACACCGAAGTCATCCTGCATCTGGTTGCGCAATCGCGCCGCGGCCGTTTCATCGAACGCTACATCGAGGCCCTGCGCACCATCGAGGGCGCCTATGCGCTGGTGTCGCTGACCAACAAGAAGCTGATCGGTGCGCGTGACCCGCGCGGCATCCGCCCGCTCGTTCTAGGTGAACTCGACGGTTGCCCGATCCTCGCGTCGGAAACTTGCGCGCTCGACATCATCGGCGCGAAATATGTCCGCGACATCGAGCCCGGCGAAGTCATCGTATTCGATCGCAAAAACGAAACCATCCAGACGGAAATCCACAAGCCTTTCCCGCCGATGCCGCCGCGGCCCTGCATCTTCGAGTACATCTATTTCTCGCGGCCGGATTCGATTGTCGGCGGCCGCGCGGTTTACGAAGTCCGCAAGGCATTCGGTGCGCAGCTCGCGCGTGAAAGCCATGTCGACGTCGATGTCGTGGTGCCGGTGCCGGACTCCGGCGTGCCAGCCGCCATCGGCTACAGCCAATTCTCCGGAGTGCCGTTTGAACTCGGTATCATCCGCAATCACTACGTGGGCCGCACCTTTATCCAGCCGAGCCAGAGCATCCGTGAACTCGGTGTCCGCATGAAGCACGCGCCGAATCGCGCAGCCATCGAAGGCAAGCGCATCATCCTGATCGACGACTCGCTGGTGCGCGGCACCACGTCGAAAAAGATCGTACGCATGATGCGCGATGCCGGCGCCAAGGAAGTGCACTTCCGCCTCGCCTCGCCCCCGATCATCCACCCGGACTACTACGGCATCGACTTGCCGGACCGCAGCGGACTGCTCGCCGCGACCCACAGCCTTGAACAGATGCGCGAGATCATCGGTGCGGACTCGCTGGCCTTCCTGTCCATCGACGGCATGTATCGCGCCATGGGCGAACCTGGCCGTGACGCATTGAACCCCAAATACTCCGACCACTGCTTCACCGGCGCCTATCCGACCCACCTCACCGACCAGACCGATGTCGAACCGCCGGCGCACCAGCTCTCGCTGCTCGCGGAAGCGAGCTGAATAGACGGCGTCGGAAAGCGATAGGTTGTTCTGCGAGCGCCCGCGCGGATTGACTAGAGCTGCCGGACCATGAAGGTCGCCGCGCCGCCATAACCGCGCAGCTTCCGAATGAGCGTGGCATCGACGATCTTGCCGGACGTAACCTTGCGGAAACCGTGCCGCTCCCAAAAGCCCGCTGAATCATTCACGGCCACCAGCGACGCGGTGGCGAGCTTTTCCTTGCCTGCCCGCGCCAATAGCAGCGCGACCGCCAGCGCCGCCGCGCCGGTGCCGTGCAATTCCGGCAGCAACGCGATGTCGTGGATGTAGTAGGTTTCCGGCTCTTCGGGCAATTCACCAAGCCTGGAATTCAGAGCCGGCGGATCCATGGCGCGCCATGGATGGCTGACGGTGTAGCCGGCGATCCCTTCACCGGTGCTGAACACGAGGCACCCGGCTGCGTAGAGCCGGAGCCGTTCCACGAACACCCCCGCATCCTCCGGGAACGCCGGATGGACCTCATCTGCAATCGCCAGCACGGCAGGCAGGTCGGCCCCCGACATAGGCCGCCATTGCCCTTTGGCTTCGTGAGATAAATCAGGCATAACGCACGGAAACTCCACTCCTTCCGGTCCTAGCATAAAGCACCCAGTCCATGACGAAACCTCTCGCCTCCCGCCTCGCTCTCGTCACCGGGGCCTCGCGCGGCATCGGCTACGCAACCGCGCGGGCACTCGCAAAGGCCGGGGCGCACGTGATCGCCGTGGCGCGTACCCAGGGGGGCCTTGAAGAACTTGATGACGACATCCGCAAGGACGGGAGCACCGCGACGCTCGTCCCGCTCAACCTCACCGACTACGACGGCATCGCGCGACTTGGCGCCGCGCTTAACGAGCGCCACGGCAAGCTCGATATTCTCGTCGGCAACGCCGGCATCGCAGGTCCTTCCTCGCCGCTCGGCCACATCGAGCTGAAGCCGTGGCAGGACGTGATCGCAATCAATGTCACCGCGAATTTTCAGTTGATCCGCTGCATGGAGCCGTTGCTGCAGCAATCCGACGCCGGCCGTGCCGTATTCATCACGTCTGATGATGCCAGCAAGGCCAATGCCTATCGCGGGCCCTCCGGCGCATCGAAAGCGGCGCTCGATACGCTGGCGCGAACGTGGGCGAACGAGACAGCCTCCACCCCGCTGCGTGTCAATCTGTTCAGCCCGGGACCGATCCGCACCCGGCTGCGCGCGACCGTATTTCCGGGCGAGGATCCCATGGAGCTGGACACGCCGGAGCAGACCGCCGAGTTCATCGTACCGATGTGCCTGCCGTCCTGGAACGAGACAGGCAAGCTTTACGACTACAAGAGCCGCACGTTGATGAGCTTTCGCCCGCCGTCGGCTTGATCCCTGATGCATGGGTGCTGCGCGCGGCGCCGATTGACTTGCCGCGACCGGCGCGATTGACTTCCCGCAAGCGGGATTGAACCCGCGCACAAAAAAGTCAGGGAGGTTGCTATGCCAGGCATGCGCATTGGCGGACGTGCTTTCGCCCTCGTACTGGGAGCAGCGCTGATTGCCGCGACCCACTTGCCTCCAGCCCGTGCCGGTGACATTCCCAAATTCGAAGTCGATGCATCCTGGCCAAAACCCCTGCCGAACAACTGGGTGCTGGGCCAGGTCGGCGGCATCACCACCGACAAGGATGGTCACATCTGGGTCCTGCAACGGCCGCGCACCCTGACCGACGACGAGAAAGGCGCAGCCCTAACGCCACCGCGTTCGAAGTGCTGCGTCCCTGCTCCACCGGTGCTGGAGTTCGATGCCGACGGCAATCTGCTGCGCTCCTGGGGAGGCCCGGGTAGTGGCTACACGTGGGTCGGCAACGAACATGGCATCGAAGTCGACGACAGCGGGTTTGTCTGGATCACCGGCAATGCCCCGACTGATGGCGTGGTGCTGAAGTTCACCACCGACGGCAAATACGTCGGGCAGATCGGCACTGTCGGCCCCATCAAGGGCAGCAACGACACCACCGCCCTCGGCCGCCCCGCAGAAACCTTCGTCGATGAAGCGGCGCGCGAAATCTACATTGCCGATGGCTATGCCAATCGCCGCGTGATCGTGTTTAACGCGGACACCCTCGCCTTCAAGCGCTACTGGGGCGCGTACGGCCACAAGCCGAACGACGACAAGCAGCAGCCCTACGATCCGAAGGCAGCCGTCGCGCAACAGTTCGGAAACCCCGTGCATTGCGTCAAGGTCAGCCGCGACGGGCTAGTCTACGTCTGTGACCGCGTCAACGATCGCATCCAGGTGTTCAAGACCGATGGCACCTTCGTAAAGGAATGGTTTTACGAGAAGAACACGCTCGGCAATGGCGCCGTGTGGGACGTCGCGATCTGGCCTGACCCGAAGCAGACCTGGCTGCTCAGCGCCGACGGCGAAAACAACGAAATCCGCATCCTGAAACGCGACGACGGCAGCGTGGTCGGCAGCTTTGGCCGCAACGGCCGGCAAGCCGGCCAATTCCACTGGATTCACGCCATGGCCATCGATCCGAAGGGGAATGTCTATACGGCAGAGGTCGATACCGGAAAGCGCGTGCAGAAGTTCAAGCTGGTTTCGGATGCGCTCCATTGAGGGATTGCATGCACGTCTTGATCCTGGACGGTGTTGCGTCATGAATTTGCAACAAAGCGGCATGACGCTGTGCCATCAGATTCCGCAGAATCCATCCGGAGATGTTTCATGAACCGCTGTCTCGGTGCCGGCGCTGCTCTTGTTGCCATGGCAGGGCTGGCAAGTCCCGCTTTGGCCAATGACATCAGCGGCGTATGGCTGCGCGACACCGGCGCTTCCAAGGTCAAATTCAGCCGTTGCGGCGACGCGATCTGCGGCAACATCGTCTGGCTCAAACAAGGTGCCGACCCCAAGGCCAAGGTCGGGCAGCGGGTCTTTTTCGACATGAAGCCGAATGGCGCCAATACATGGGCCGGAAGCGCCTTCAATCCCGAGGACGGCAAGACCTATACCGGAAAGATGACCCTCTCCGGAAACACCCTGACGACCGCAGGCTGCGTCATGAGCGTGATCTGCAAGTCCGCAACCTGGACGCGGTCGAATTAGAGATTGCGCGCAGCGGTGTTAGACGAATTGGTCATTCCGTCTGGACACGGGACCCTCGTCGTCCGTGTAGGAACCCCCAAAAGTTGATGCTAAGGCTGGAATGCCCGTACGTCACCGCCTGCTGGCGGCCGACGTGACCGCGGCGATACAATCCAGCCGGCCACAAGTCGCGGAAGACGACGATAGCCTGCATCACCAATCGGGAGGTCCTTCCTTATGCTGAAATCCACTTTGCGTTCTCATCTACTGGCCGGGGTCGCGTTGGCGGTCGCCCTGACGACGCCCGCGTTCGCCATGGACAAGACGGTCAAGATCGGCGTGCTCAACGACATGTCGAGTCTTTATGCCGATATCGGCGGCCCCAACTCGGTCGTTGCCGTCAAAATGGCCGTTGAGGATTCCGGTCTGCAGAAGAAGGGCTGGACGATCGACGTCGTCAGCGGCGACCATCAGAACAAGCCGGATGTCGGCGTCAACATTACCCGAAAGTGGATCGATACCGAGAAAGTCGACGCCATCGCGGACACGCCGAATTCGGGCGTGGCACTGGCTGTCAGCAACGTGGTGCGCGAAAAAAACGCGGTGCTACTCAACTCGGGCGCCGCGAGCGCCGACCTGACCGACAAGGCCTGCTCGCCGAACACGGTGTCGTTCACCTATGACACCTACATGCTGGCTCACGGCACCGGCAAGGCGCTGGTCAAGGCGGGCGGCGACACATGGTTCTTCCTGACTTCGGACTACGCATTCGGCCATGCGCTCGAACGCGACACGGCGGAAGTCGTCAAGGCAAACGGCGGCAAGGTGCTGGGCGATGTCAAACATCCGATCAACACGGCCGACTTCTCCTCGTTCCTGCTGCAGGCACAGGCCTCGAAGGCCAAGGTGATCGGCCTCGCCAACGCCGGCGGCGACACCACCAACGCCATCAAGCAGGCGGCCGAATTCGGCGTCGTCGCGCATGGACAGAAGCTCGCGGCGCTGCTGCTGTTCATCAACGACGTGCATTCGCTCGGTCTCAAGACCGCGCAGGGTCTTTCCTTCACCGAATCCTTCTATTGGGATCTGAACGATCAGACCCGGGCCTGGTCGAAGCGTTTTTCGGAACGCGCCAACAAGCACCAGATGCCGTCGATGACACAGGCCGGCAACTATGCCGCTGTGCTGCACTATCTCAAGGCGCTCGAAGCGCTTGGCGGCAATCCGCATGATGGCGCCAAGGTCGTCGCCAAGATGAAGGAGATTCCTGCCGAGGATCCGCTGTTCGGCAAAGCACCGGTCCGCGAAGACGGACGCCGCATGGTCAAGGCCTATCTGTTCGAGGTGAAGAAGCCCGAAGAATCGAAGGGACCTTGGGATTACTACAAGACCATCGCGACCATCTCGCCCGAAGACGCCGCGCGGCCCCTGTCGGAAAGCCAGTGCCCACTCGTGAAGAAGAAGTAGCCATCGAGCCGCCAGCCGGGTCCAGAATCCGGCTGGCGCTTTCCATCACCACCGCCTTGAACCATTTCACGGTACTGCCTGACAAAAGACAGGAACTTCTCGCACGATAGGGAGTTTCCGTTCGAGTGAGGAGCTACCGATGCAAGCCGTTGTCGAGCGCGTGATGCGCGCCTTTGCCATCAAACATCCACTCGGCAAAAAAGCCGGGACGGCTCCCCGGGATCCTGCTGAATTCGCCGCCGAACTGCTCGAGAACTACCGGGCGCTACTCTCGCAACGCGAAGCTCCACCACAGACCCACTGACTGTCGAATTGCCCCACTGCGTCGTCAGGACGAGATCACTGCCGCGTTGCGACGCATCGCCGACAGAACGGGAATCGCCGTCGCCAACCCCAGCACGAGGAGCAGCGATGCCAGGATGAACGGGGCGCCCGGCACCACCCACGGCGCTGTCTTGCCGATGAAATAAGCGAACGTCAGTGTGAACAGGAACGGGCCCGACGAGTTGCGCCACGCTTTGAACGCTGTTGGTTGCTCCCTGCAATTGCCCTTGGCGGTCGGGCGCAACGCGTTGGGTCATCAGCGACTGCGTCGCAGCTCCCGCGATCCCCCA
>JBQCIZ010000477.1:0-4369 GCA_051953235.1 Nitrobacter sp.
CGCCGCCTTTGTCTTTCGCGCCTCCCGGCGCAGATAGGCCGCCAGAATTCCAAGCGCCGCAGGGGTGATGCCATCGAGACGCCCCGCCTGCCCGACCGTATGCGGCCGCGCGCGCTCCAGCTTGACCCGCGCCTCGTTGGACAGCCCCGGCACCTCGTCGTAATCGATCCCGGCCAGCACCAGGCTTTCGTCGCGGCGGAACGCCTCGACGTCAGCGGTCTGCCGCTTCAGGTAGACGTCATATTTCGCGTCGATCTCCAGATGCACCGCGATTGCCGGGTCGATCGCCGACAGTTCAGGCCAGATCGATGTCACCTGCTCCCACCCGATCTCCGGATAGGACAACAATTCGAAAGCCGAGCGCCTGACACCATCGCGATTGAGCGACAGACCGTGGCGGGTCGCTTCATTCGGCGTGATGGCCAATGATGTCGCCAGCGTCTTCGCCGCGTTCAATGCCGCCATCTTGGCCCGATGATGGGCGGCGCGCCCTGCGCCGACACATGCCAGCGCGATCCCCTTGTCGGTGAGCCGCTGATCGGCATTGTCCGCCCGCAGCGTCAGACGATATTCGGCGCGTGAGGTGAACATCCGGTAAGGCTCGGTGATTCCGCGTGTCACCAGATCGTCGATCATGACGCCGAGATAGCCGTCGGCCCGGTCGAATACGACCGGTTCGCCTTGCCCGGCAGCCAATGCTGCGTTGAGCCCCGCAACAAGCCCTTGCGCCGCAGCCTCTTCGTAACCCGTGGTGCCGTTGATCTGCCCTGCCAGAAACAGACCCGGCATCCGTTTGGTCTGCAGCGTCGGCTCGAGCTCCCGCGGATCGACGTGATCGTACTCGATCGCATAGCCCGGCCGGACCATGCGGACCTTCTCGAGGCCGGGAATCGAGGCCAGGATCGCGAGCTGAACGTCCTCGGGCAGCGACGTCGAAATGCCATTGGGATAGACCGTGGTGTCGTCGAGCCCCTCCGGCTCCAGAAAAATCTGATGCCCGTCGCGATCGCCGAAGCGGACGATCTTGTCCTCGATCGACGGACAATAACGCGGTCCCGAGCTCTTGATCTGGCCGGAATACATCGGCGAGCGATGCACGTTGGCCCGGATCACCTCGTGGGTCACCGGTGTGGTGCGGGTGATGCCGCACTGGATCTGCGGGACCGTGATCCGCTCAGTCATGACAGAGAACGGCTCCGGCGGATCGTCGCCCGGCTGCATCTCCACTGCCGCCCAGTCGATGGTCGTGCCATCCAGCCGCGGCGGCGTCCCGGTCTTGAGACGACTCAGCGTAAAGCCGATGCGCTCGAAGGATGCGGACAGACCCAGCGCCGGTGCCTCATCGACCCGCCCGGCCGGCCAGCTCTTTTCGCCGAGGTGAATCAGGCCGCGCAAGAAGGTGCCGGTGGTCACTACCACCCCCCTGGCCGATAGCTCCCGGCCATCCGCCATTCGTATCCCGGCGACGCGGCCGTTGGCGATAACCAGTTCGTCCGCTTCGCCCTCGATCACCTTCAGATTCGTGGTCTCGCGAATCGCGGCCTGCATGGCAGCGGCGTAAAGCTTGCGGTCGGCCTGGGCACGCGGTCCGCGAACGGCGGGGCCCTTACGCCGATTGAGCATCCGGAACTGAATTCCGGCCGCGTCTGCGACCCGGCCCATCAGACCGTCCAGCGCGTCCACCTCACGAACCAGATGACCCTTGCCGAGGCCGCCAATGGCCGGATTGCAGGACATCGCACCAATGGTCGCGAAACGGTGCGTGACCAAGGCGGTGCGCGCGCCCATGCGCGCGGCTGCCGCCGCAGCTTCACAGCCGGCGTGGCCGCCTCCGATCACGATGACGTCGAATGATGCTGTCATGAGTTTTCGCGCTAACGACGCGACTTCTAGCTCAGGCCAAGGCAATCCGAAAGACCAAGTTTGGGTGCCGGCCCGCTGTCGATTGTTTCACGTGAAACATGACTTGTTTCACGTGAAACGTTGCTCGTAGATAAAGAAATGGGTAAAGAATTATTACTTTCCTATACAAAAGTCTCGAAAGATTGAATCTAAAACATCATCTATATCAACTCGACCCAACAGCCGCCCCAACAAATGAATTGATATTCGAAATTCTTCCGCGACCAATTCGTCGCCCTGCCCTCTCAGCTCTCCGGCCTTCGCAAGCGATGCTGCAGCATGCTGCAATATGTTGCGGTGCCGCAAACGCGTAATGGCAGCGGCCTCGCCCGCGCCGAACCACGTCCCGGCAAAGGCCGTCAGCGCGGCGAGCAGATCCTCAATGCCGTCGCCCTGTGCCGCCGATATCCAGAAAAATTGGCTGGCGGTGCCCTGCCCCAGGTTCGCCCCAGGCTGCCTTGGGTTTGCCTCATCGATCTTCACGCCCAAAAGATCGGTCTTGTTACGGATGCGCCAGACCGAAACCGCGCCGTTGCGTGCGATCGCTGGCGGAGAATCATGGTCGGCCTCGCTATCCGACAGCCACAGCACGAGATCCGCCGCCGCGGCGCGCTCGCGCGCGCGCCGCACGCCCTCCTGCTCGACCGGATCGTCGGTTTCGCGAATCCCAGCGGTGTCGATCAACGTCACGGGATAGCCATCGAGATCGAGATGGACCTCGATAATATCGCGCGTCGTGCCGGCATGCGGCGATACGATCGCAGCTTCGCGCCGTGCGAGACGATTGAGCAGCGTCGACTTGCCGGCGTTCGGCGGGCCTACGATTGCGACCGTCAGCCCGTCGCGCAGACGTTCACTTTGTGCCGATGCTGCAAGGGTTTCCTCAATCTGCCGGCGCAGCGCCGCGATCTTCGCTAACGCCGGCGCGGTCAGATCGTCCGGCACGTCGCCTTCGTCGGAGAAATCGATTCCCGCTTCGATCAACGCAGACGCCTCGATCAGTTGCTTGCGCCAGTCGCGCGCGCGATCACCGAGCAGCCCCTGCAACTGCCGCAGCGCTTGCCGCCGCTGCCGGTCGGTGTCGGCGTGAATGAGATCGTCGAGGCCCTCGGCTTCGGTCAGATCGATCTTGCCATTCTCGAAGGCGCGCCGCGTGAATTCGCCCGGCTCAGCTGCGCGTACATCGGCAAAAGACGCCAACACTGCGAATAGCGTGTTCAGAACAGCGCGACTGCCGTGAACATGAAACTCGGCCACGTCTTCGCCGGTTGCGCTTTTAGGCCCGGGAAACCACAGCACTACCGCATCGTCCAAAGCGTCGCCGCTGCGGTCGCGTAGCATCGCACGCATTGCTACTCGGGGCGCAGGACACCGTCCTGCCAACGATTCGAGAACATGGCCCGCCTGCGGCCCCGACACGCGCACGACAGCAATCGCGCTCGGTGGTCGCCCCGATGAAAGAGCAAAGATGGTTTGATCCCGCGAATGCATCGCCTATGTCTGTAGGACATTTTCCGACGGGACGGAAAGGCCATGCCATGAGCGATTCAGCAGTCCATACCAACAGACTCGCCGGCGAGACCAGCCCCTATCTGCTGCAGCACCAGCATAATCCCGTCGACTGGTGGCCGTGGGGTCCCGACGCATTGGCCGAGGCGCAGCGAAGCCGGCGTCCGATCCTGCTGTCGATCGGATACGCCGCCTGTCACTGGTGTCACGTGATGGCGCACGAGAGTTTCGAGGATGAAACGGTCGCAGCCGTGATGAACGAGCTGTTCGTCAACATCAAGGTCGATCGGGAAGAGCGGCCTGA
This sequence comes from Nitrobacter sp., assembly GCA_051953235.1. Taxonomy (GTDB): domain Bacteria; phylum Pseudomonadota; class Alphaproteobacteria; order Rhizobiales; family Xanthobacteraceae; genus Nitrobacter. The sequence goes on from JBQCIZ010000477.1 coordinate 3,716, forward strand.
TATCGATCAGATCTATATGAGCGCGCTGCATCATCTGGGCGAGCAGGGCGGCTGGCCACTGACAATGTTCCTTTCGCCTGACGGTTCACCGTTCTGGGGCGGCACCTATTTCCCGAAGACCACGCAATATGGCCGGCCGGGATTCACCGACCTCCTGCACACCGTTGCGAAAATATTTCGCGAGCAGCCGGAAAAGGTCGCGCAAAATCGTGAGGCGCTGATCGCACGTCTCGCCGAGCGAACAAAAAGCAAAAACCCCGCCAGCCTCGGCATTGCCGAACTCAACAACGCCGCCGTCTCGATCGCGCGCGCGACCGATCCGGTCCACGGCGGCTTACGCGGCGCTCCAAAATTTCCCCAGTGCACCATGCTGGAATTTCTCTGGCGGGCAGGTGCACGCACGCACGACGAGCGATTCTTCAACACGACTGGTCTCACGCTGACACACCTGAGCCAGGGCGGCATCTACGACCATCTCGGCGGCGGCTATGCACGCTATTCCGTCGATGAAACGTGGCTCGTGCCGCATTTCGAGAAGATGCTCTACGACAACGCGCAGATTCTCGATCTGCTGACGCTCGATTATGCGCGCTCGAGCAATCCGCTGTTTCGCGAGCGGGCCATCGAAACCGTCGGCTGGCTCAAGCGGGAGAT
>JBQCIZ010000478.1:0-3130 GCA_051953235.1 Nitrobacter sp.
AGGGTTCGTTCAGCAAGCTCAACACCTGGCGCGACGGCTTTCGCATCCTCAACACCATGATGAAGCTCTACCGCTCCGAGAAGCCGCTGCGGTTCTTCACCACGATCGGCTTCAGCCTGATCGCGATCTCGATCGGCCTCGCGATCCCTGTTTTCGTCACGTATCTCGAACAGGGCATCGTGCCGCGGCTACCGACCGCCGTGCTGTCGATGGGCCTGATGATTCTCGCCATGCTGTCGATGGTATCCGGCCTGATCCTGGATACGGTGACGCGCGGGCGGCGCGAGATGAAGCTGCTTGCCTATCTGGCGCAGCCGGCCGCAGGGCAACGCAACTAGGACGTGGTCTCATTTGTCGTAGCGTGTCGCCACCCCGACGACATTGCATGACTTGAAGCTCGACCTTGGCTCCATCATGCGGACAATGTTTCTGTGCCGGTGCCAGGATCTGCGGACGGGCGCTCGTTCGTCAACCAACCCGCCTCCCGCACCATGGCGACCGCTGACCGGGCGACGGGGGCCATGAGTCCATTGACGAGTTGCAGACGCAGATTGCGGCCATCGGTAACGGCGCGCACGAGCGCCTTCCTCGCGACCCACCAGGAGCGATGTACCTGCAGGCCGTCGACATTTTCGAGCGCCGTCATCGCCTGTTTGAGCGTTGCCAAGACAAGGCGGGAGTTGCTGGCGGTATGGACGCGCACATAATGGTCCTCCATCTGCAGGCAAAGCACTGCCGAAGGCGGCGCACCGAGCAGTCCGAAGGCCGTTGGTGGCGCTGCGCCGGCTTCCTCGGCCTGTCGTCGGCTTCGTAATCGCGCTTTCATCCAAAGGGTAAAGCCCAGCACCACCGGCAACGCGGTGATCAGTCCCTGCAGATACCAGTCGAACGGCGTCAAGCTTTTCAGGAAAGGCCATATCGATACACCGATCGAGGCGACCCAGATCTGGAACGGCGCGTTCAGGATGACGACGCCAAGGATGATCGAGATCCACGTCATCGCCGGCTGTAGGCGGAGCCGCAGCACCAGCCGGATCAGCGACCCGTAAAGCAGGATACCCGGCCAGAAGCAGGCGAGTTGGAATGCAACACGCTGCCACGCGGGTCCATTCAGATAGCTTCCGAACGGTCCGACCAGGCCCAAAAAGATCGCGCAGAGGCTTCCGGCCGCGAGGTCGGTGACCCAATCCTGCAGAAAGCGATTCCGGCGCGCTTCACTCATGACCCAATCATAGTGCCAATTTGCCCGACGGCGAACCCATTCGCCCGTTGGCGAACAATCGGTGGCGCAGGGCTGCACCGTTTGCTGGATGTCTGGCGTTCCAACTCGCCAGGAGGTTTCATGCGCACGATCGTTGCCCAGGTTTTCGCCGCATTCATCGCAGCAGCCACCATTCCCGCCCACGCCGCGGTCGGATTTCAGCATTTCAGCATTGGGGATCCGCAGGGTCCGCCGATCGAGGTGGGCGTTTGGTATCCCACCGGCGCCGCGCCGAAACCGGAGGCCATCGAGAGCAATCAACAGACGGTTGCCCGCGACGCTGATGTCGAGGGCACCAATCTGCCCCTCGTGGTCATCTCTCACGGTCACGCGGGCTCCTATGCCGGACATCTCGACACCGCAACGGCTCTTGCCGGTGCGGGGTTTGTCGTCGCCGCCCTGACGCACAATGGCGATAGCTGGCGCGACCAGAGCAATCCGACCGCGATCTGGGAACGGCCACGCCAGTTGAAGTTGCTGATTGACTACATGTTGGGTGCATGGAGCGGCCACGAGCGTATCGATGCCAGTCGCGTCGGCGCCTTCGGCTTCTCGGCTGGCGGCTGGACGGTATTGGTGGCGGCTGGTGGCGAGCCGGACCTCAGGACCATAACGGATCACTGCAAGGCGCATCCCGCTTTCGAAGTCTGCCAGATCTTGAAGCAGCATCCGACGGCGCTGGATTCCAAAATTGCCTGGACCCACGACGCGCGGATCAAGGCGGTTGTCTCCGCCGCGCCCGCCCTCGGCTTTGCTTTCGGCAGCAGAGGGCTGGCGGCGGTCCGTCAGCCGATACAGCTCTGGCGGGCAGAAGATGACCAGATCCTGCCATACCCCTACTACGCCGAAGCGGTTCGGCTCGCGTTGCCGAAACCACCCGAGATGCACGTCGTAGCCAACGCCGGCCACTACGATTTTTTGACGCCGTGCTCTGCAAAACTGGCTACGCGCGTGCCGGCGATCTGCGCGAGCAGGGCGGGTTTCGACCGCGCAGCGTTCCATGAGCGCTTTGACGATGAGATTGTCGCCTTCTTCAGGCGGACACTGCGGTAGCAGGATCGGAGTCGGTCGCCAACCTCAGCGTTGAGTTGGCGTGCCGGCGAGATGATTGAACGGCGAGGGTGGGGGCCGTTCATGGCCATCGCGTCTTCGGTTGCGCATGGTTGGGCGCTATTCGGAGTGAACGTGGTCGCAACGAGTGAGGCGCGCCTAGTCCTGACCCCGGCCGATGCCTTCATAGACAAAGCCGAGTTCGGTCATCTCGGCCGGACGATAGACGTTGCGCAGGTCGATCACGACGGGCTGCTTCATGATCTGCTTCAGCCGAGTCAGATCGAGCGCGCGGAACTGAACCCATTCGGTGACGATGACCAACGCGTCGGCACCTTCGGCGCAGGCATAGGCGTTGTCGCGATAGTCGATATCGGGAAGCTCGCGGCGCGCTTCCTTCATGCTCGCGGGATCGAAGGCGCGAACCTTCGCACCCATGTCGAGCAGGCCGGTGATCAGCGGGATCGACGGCGCCTCGCGCATGTCGTCGGTGTCGGGCTTGAACGCGAGACCGAGCACGGCGATGGTCTTGCCGCGCAGGTTGCCGTCCAGCGCATTGGCGACCTTGCGCGCCATCGCGCGCTTGCGGTTGTCATTGACGGTGACGACGGATTCCACGATCCGGAGTTGGGTATCGTGATCCTCGGCGATCTTCACCAGCGCGCGGGTGTCCTTGGGAAAACACGAGCCGCCATAGCCCGGACCGGCGTGCAGGAACTTGGTGCCGATGCGGTTGTCGAGGCCGATGCCGCGGGCGACTTCCTGAATGTCGGCACCGACCTTTTCGGCGAGGTCGGCGATCTCGTTGATGAAGGTGAT
>JBQCIZ010000479.1:0-2651 GCA_051953235.1 Nitrobacter sp.
GCCCTATGCGCGCGCGATTGTGAAGCCCGTGAGCGGCAGCGTGCGCGTCGCGGTTGCCGATAGCGAGGTCGCGGCGGGTTCGGCCTTCACCTGCGATGCTACCACCGGCGTCGTCACTTTTCTTGCCGGACATATTCCCTCGGCGGGGACGGTCGTCACCGCCGGATTCAATTTTGATGTGCCGGTGCGATTCGACACCGACTATCTCGAGGTCGATCTCGCGACCTTCGCCGCCGGCGCTATCCCGAAGATTCCATTGGTGGAGATCCGCCCGTGAGGAGCATTCCGTCCGCGCTTCAAACGAAGCTCGATTCCGGCGCGACCACGCTGGCGCGCTGCTGGATCGTGACACGGCGCGACGGCGTCGTGCTCGGCTTCACCGATCACGATCGTGATCTGATCATTAGCGGCATTACCTGCCGCGCTGCGACCGGATTCACCGCGTCGGAAGCGACCAGCCGGTTCGATCTGTCGGTCGACGGCTCGGAAATTTCCGGTGCGTTCTCCGACGACGCCTTGACCGAATCCGATCTCGCCGCCGGGCGCTACGATGCCGCCGCCATCGCAACCTGGCTGGTGGATTGGAGCGATGTCTCGCTCAAAATCCTGACTGCGCGCGGCACACTGGGCGAAGTTCGCCGTGAGGGAGAGGCGTTCACCGCAGAACTGCGCGGACTCGCCGACGCATTGGCGCAGGACAGCGGGCGGCTTTATACGGCCCGCTGCGGTGCAGACCTTGGCGACGCCAGATGCCGGATCGATCTGACGGCCTCGGGTTTCCGTGGCAGCGGCGTTGTCGCAGCGGTCGAGGCCACGTCGGCCATCGCGGTCTCGGGCCTCGATGGCTTTGCGGATGGCTGGTTCAGTGCAGGACGATTGACCTGGGTCGGCGGCGCGAATGCCGGTCTTGCCATGGAAGTGAAGCAGCACCGCATCGCCGGAGGGGAAGTGCGGCTGTCGTTGTGGCAGACGATGCCCGAGCCGATCGCTGCCGGTGACAGTTTCATCATCACCGCCGGCTGCGACAAGAGTTTCGCGACCTGTCGCGACCGGTTCGCCAATACCGATAACTTTCGCGGCTTTCCGCAAATTCCCGGCAACGATTTCGTCGTGAGCTATCCGCTGCCCGGCTCATCGGACGGCAGTAACGGCATTCTTGCGTCGTGAGGGAGATACCCTGTGGCCTCGGTACATTTGACTCGTGCGGCGATCGTCGCGGAAGCGCGCGGCTGGATCGGTACACGCTATCGTCATCAGGCATCACTCAAGGGCGTCGGCTGCGATTGCCTCGGCCTCGTGCGCGGCGTCTGGCGCGCCTGCGTTGGCGAGGAGCCCGAAACGCCGCCGCCCTATGCGCCCGATTGGGCGGAAGCGCGCGGAGAGGAGGCGTTGGCCGCGGCAGCGCTGCGCCATCTTGTGCCCGTTGCGCTTTCCGGTTTCAAACCGGGTGACGTGCTGCTGTTCCGCTGGCGTGACGGATTCGTTGCCAAGCATGTCGCCATCGTCGCCAGCGAGCGCACAATGATTCATGCACACGATGGCGCGGCGGTCTGCGAGATCGCCCTCGCGCCGTGGTGGCGTCGTCGTCTGGCTTACGCATTTCGCTTTCCTGGAGTTTTGGCCTGATGGCAGCGCTCGTTCTATCCGTCGCGGGCGGTGCGGCCGGCGCGTTGTTCGGTCCGGCCGGCGCGATCGCGGGCCGCATCGCCGGCGCGCTGGTTGGCAACGTCATCGACCGAAAGCTCTTTGGACCCGGCAACCAGACCGTCATCGGGCCGCGGCTTGCGGATCTCGACGTGATGGCTTCGACCGAGGGCGCGCCGATCCCGCGCGTCTACGGCCGCGCGCGATTGTCCGGTCAGGTGATCTGGGCGACGCAGCTCGAAGAGGTCGTCAGTAACGAAACATCGTCGGGGGGCAAGGGTGGCCTGTTCAGCGGACCGACCACGACCGCCACGACGTATACTTATTTCGCCAACTTCGCCGTCGGCCTCTGCGAAGGTGTGATCGGACGGGTCGGACGGATCTGGGCCGACGGCAGTCCGCTGGACATGTCAGGCCTCACGTTCCGCGTCCATCGCGGCACCGAGGACCAGGTCCCGGACGATCTCATCGTCGCGAAGGAAGGTGCCGGGAACGCGCCGGCCTATCGTGGCCTCGCCTACGTCGTGTTCGAGCGGCTGCCACTGGCGAACTTCGGCAATCGCATTCCGCAGTTGTCGTTCGAGATCATTCGCCCTATCGGCAAGCTCGAACAGATGACGCGCGCGGTGACGCTGATTCCAGGCACGACCGAATTTGGCTACGAGCCATCCACGGTCGTGCAGTCGCTCGGGCCGGGCCAGTCCGCGCCGGAAAACCGCCACGTGCCGAACGCCGCCTCCGATGTGATCGCGGCGCTCGACGATCTGCAGGGCGTGTGCCCGAACCTCGAGCGCGTCGCCGTCGTGGTGGCATGGTTCGGATCGGATCTGCGCGCCGGAAGCTGCATCGTTCGTCCCGGCGTCGACAGTACGAGCAAGGTGACCATCGGCAGCGACTGGTCGGTGGCCGGCGTGACGCGGGCGGGCGCCTATGTGGTGTCGCAGATCGATGGCCGTCCCGCGTTCGGCGGCACGCCATCGGACGACAGCGTGGTGCACCTGATCGCG
>JBQCIZ010000480.1:0-6126 GCA_051953235.1 Nitrobacter sp.
TACGAGGCGGCGGGGCAGAGCGTTGCCTGGTTCAACGAATTGTCCAGCGTGCGGGACATCGTCACCCGCCTGACCGACGAAACCCTGACGGCGCTGAACGAGATGCGTGGCCTGCTGCAAAGGCAGCCAGAGCATGTCGGCGTGTCGCAAACCTTGTAAGACAGGTATCCAGTGATCCGTAATCAGATGCATCTCGACACGTTGCTCGCGGAAGTCCGCCAGTTTGTGCGCGACGTCGCCATTCCCAACGAAGACCGGGTCGAGGCGGAGGATGCGATTCCCGAATCCATCGTCGCCGACATGCGCCGCCGCGGCTATTTCGGCTGGTCTATACCCGAAGCCTACGGTGGCTCCGGATTGACCACGGAAGAACTCGCGCTCGCCAATATCGAACTGTCGCAGTGCTCTGTCGCCTTCCGGGCGCGCGTCGGCATCAATACCGGGATCGGCTCGGAAGCGCTGATCCAGGACGGAAGCGAGGCGCTGAAGCAGGCGTATTTGCCGCGCATCGCGTCGGGCGAATTGACCGCCGCGTTGGCGTTGACCGAACCCGAGGCGGGCTCGAATGCAACGGCGTTGCAGACCAACGGGACGCTGCTTCCGGACGGGCGCTACAAGCTCAACGGCACGAAGTGCTACATCACGATGGCGCCAATTGCCGATGTGTTCACGGTTTTCGCGCGAACCGAAAACGTCGCATCCAACAAGGATGCAATCACCGCCTTCGTCATCGAGCGCGGAACGCCGGGCCTGTCGACCTCGCCATCCACGCCCAAAATGGGGCAGGAAGGTGCGCCGATCGGCGAAGTCTATCTGCGCGACTGTATCGTGCCGGCATCATGCATCATCGGCCGGCCCGGGACGGGTTTCCGGGCGGTGATGGCAGCTCTGAACAAGCAGCGGATCAATCTGTCCGCGCTGTCGACCGGGCCCGCGATCCGGATGCTGGACGAAGCCATCGCCTACGCGCGCAAGCGCCAGCAGTTTGGCCGGCCCATCGGCGAATTCCAACTCGTGCAGGCGATGCTCGCCGATTGCAAGGTGGAGATCGAGGCTGCGCGGGCGCTGATCCTCGCAACAGCGCGCAAGCGCGACAATGGCGAGAACGTCGCGATGGACGTGTCGATGTGCAAATACTTCGCAACCGAGATGTGCGGGCGCGTAGCCGACCGCGTGGTGCAGATCTTTGGCGGGCAGGGCTATGTGAAGGCAGGGGGCATCGAGCGATTCTATCGCGATGTCCGCGCCTTCCGCATCTACGAAGGCACCAGCCAGATTCATCAGCTCAACATCGCCGGCCATCTCCTCAAAGCCGGCTGATGACAGCGTCAGCCGGCGCATCATCCTGATTGCGTCGAGACGATCAAAATCAAAAACGGAAAAAGCAAGATGTCGATGCGACACCCCCTCGAAGGCATCAAGGTCGTGGATATCGGCCAATACATCGCAGGCCCCGGCGCAGCCATGATCCTGCTGGAACTAGGCGCTGATGTCATCAAGATCGAACCGCTGTCCGGCGACCAAAGCCGGCACGCCGGATTCTACGGCGACGCCATGGTCAAGACCTACAACCGCAGCAAGAAATCGATCGCGCTTGATCTCAAGACCGAGCGCGGACGTGAGGTTGCGAAACGGCTGATCCTGGCGAGCGATGTGCTCGTTCAGAATTTGCGGCCGGGCGCCGCGGAACGGCTCGGTCTCGGTGCCGAAGCCATGTGCGAACTGCAACCGCGGCTGGTCTACGCCACGGTTAGCGGGTTCGGAGACACCAAGGCGTCGCGCGGCCGTGTCGGCTTCGATATTGCGGCGCAGGCCGAGAGCGGCCTGATGTCGGTGACCGGCGACGCGAGCGGCGAACCGCAGAAAGTCGGCGTGCCGATCATCGATTCCGCGACGACCCACGTCGTGGCCGAGGCCGTGCTTGCGGCGCTGTTTCAGCGCGAGCGCACCGGCCGCGGCGCGATCATCAACACATCTCTGCTGGAAGTCGCGCTCAGTCTTCAGGCTTCCAACTTCACCGATTTCCTGTTGCGCGATGTCGAGCCGCGCCGCGTCGGCAATGGGCAGCCCAACAACGCACCGGCCGCCGAACTGGTCCGGACAAAGGATGGCGCGATCGTCCTGTCGGCCTACGCCGAAGATCACTGGGCGCGTTTTTGCCGCCTCTTGAATCGCGAGGACCTGATTACCGATCGGCGTTTCTGCACCAACGAGGCCCGCGTCGCCAATCGCGCCGCCTTGCGTGCCACGCTCGCAGAGATGCTGTCGGGTTACACGAGCGACGAATGTGTGGATTTCCTGACCCGGAACCAGATCGTCGCTGGCGTCGTTCGCGGCTATCGGGATGCGTACGATAGCGATGTGGTGCGCGAAACCGGGATCTTCAGCCGGACCGAAGGCGGCGGTAGCGCCGACTACGAGGCGATGGGTCTGCCTTATCAATTCGCCGGACTTGAACGGCGGCCGACGCGGCCGCTTTCGTCCATTGGGGCCGATGGTTTGACAGTGTTGCGCGAGTCCGGTTTCGCCGAAGGCGATATTACCGATCTGGTGCAAAACGGAATCGTGTCTTTCGGGCGCACCTGAGACTTAGCTTCGTGGGCTAGGGATACGACGCGGGGCCGCGCTTGACCCCCGGCGCCGATATTCTCTTCGGCCTTCCCATCATCGATACGCCGATCGCATGCGGTGTTTTCGAACCGCACGATCTGCGGTTCCATTTCCTGTCCCTTGCATCCTGAGCCTGTCGTCCGACCGCCGCAGCCTTGCCGCGGGTGCGGCATGATTTGATATTGACATATCGATTTGCAAATAACTAATTTCGGGCCCAGCGGACTGAAACGGCCTCCACGCATCGTGGGGCAAAAAACAACTGGGGAGCGAACATGAAAAAGAGTCTTTTGGCGTGCGCCATATTCGCGGCGATGACGTCGGCCGCTTCGGCCCAGATTTCAGACGATGTGGTTCGCATCGGTGTCCTGACCGATCTGTCGAGCTGGGGCCGCGACAACAGCGGGCCCGGTTCCGTGGTCGCCGCGCAGATGGCGGTCGAGGAGTTCGGCCCCACCGTGCTCGGCAAGCCGATCGAGATCATCAGCGCAGACCACCAGATGAAGACCGATGTCGGCGTCCAGATCGCGCGCGGCTGGTTCGACAACGGCAAGGTCGATGCGATCGCTGACATCCCGAATTCCGGCATCGCGATCGCGGTCCACAACCTGGCGCGCGAGCGCAACAAGATCGCGTTGCTGTCCGGTCCCGGCGCCAGCTCCCTGACCGATGAACTGTGCAGCCCGAACACGGTGCACTTCACCTACGATACCTATGCGCTGTCCAAGGTGACGGCGTCGGCCGTCATCAAGGAGGGCGGCAAGTCCTGGTTCTTCATCACGGCCGACTATGCCTTCGGTCATCAGCTCGAGAAGGATGCGACCCGCTTCATCAAGGAGAACGGCGGGACCGTGCTCGGCAGCGTCCGGCATCCGACCAATACCGCGGACTTCTCATCCTTTGCCCTGCAGGCGCAAAGCTCCAAGGCCAATGTTGTTGCCTTTGCCAATGCCGGTCAGGATACCGACAACGCGATCAAGCAGTCCGGCGAATTCGGTCTGGTGCAGGGCGGGCAGAAGCTGGTCGGCCTTCTGATGTTCGACACCGACATTCACGCCATCGGCCTCAAGGCGGCCCAAGGCACCTACATGACCACGGCGTCCTACTGGAACATGGACGACAAGACGCGTGCGTGGTCAAAGAAGTTCTTCGCCAAGACCAATGTCATGCCGACCATGATCCAGACCGGCGTCTATGGTTCGGTGCTGCACTATCTCAAGGCGATCAAGGCCGCCGGCACGGACGATCCGGCCAAGGTGATGGCCAAGATGCGCGAGTTGCCGATCGAGGATACCTTCGTGCACGGCGGCAAGCTGCGTGAGGATGGCCGCGTCATCCGCGACATGTATCTCGCCCGCGTCAAGTCGCCGTCGGAGTCCAAGGAGCCGTGGGACTATCTCGACATCGTCAAGACGGTGAAGGGTGAGGACGCATTCCGCCCGGTGTCCGAATCCAAATGCCCGTTGCTGAAGAAGTGAGTACGGGAATGACGGCTGCGAGCGCGTCGCCGGTTGACGTCCACACCTGCGACCTGCTCGTGGTCGGATCCGGCGCCGCCGGCCTGTCGGCGGCGGTCACCGCCGCGCATCGCGGCCTCAAGGTCCTGGTCGTCGAGAAGGAGCCGCGCTTCGGCGGCACCACGGCCCGCTCCGGCGGCTGGCTGTGGATTCCCGGCACCTCGCTTGCGCGCGCCTGGGGCATCGAAGAAGCCCCGGACGCCGCACGCACCTATCTGCGGCACGAGGCCGGCAATAACTTCGATGCCGCGCGCGTCGATGCCTTTTTGTCGGCCGGACCTGAGGCGGTCGATTTCTTCACGACCAAGACATCGCTGCAGTTCGACATGCCGCTCACTTTCCCGGACTATCACGCGGAAGCGCCGGGTGGTACGCAGGGCGGCCGCTCGATGGTGACGCGTCCGTTCGACGGACGCGAACTCGGCGATGCCATCAAGCATCTCGGCGCGCCGCTGCCGGAACTGACCGTCTTCGGCATGATGCTGGGCTCCGGCAAGGAAATCATCCACTTCATGCGCGCGACGAAATCGCTGACGTCGGCGTTCTATGTGGTCAAACGGCTGTCGAAGCATCTCCGCGACGTAATGAAGCACGGTCGCGGTATGACGCTGACCAACGGCAACGCGCTCGCCGGCCGTCTCGCCAAGTCGGCTTTCGATCTTAACGTTCCGTTGTGGCTGTCGTCGCCGGTGCGCGAACTGATCGTCGAGAACGGCGCGGTGCGCGGTGCGATCGTGCAGCATGAAGGCAAGGACGTGCGTGTTAACGCGGCGCGCGGCGTGGTGCTCGCCTGCGGCGGCTTCCCACACGACGTGGCGCGGCGGAAGGCGATGTTTCCGCACGCGCCGACCGGCGCCGAGCATTATTCGCCGGGCCCTACTGGCAACACTGGCGACGGCCTGCGGCTCGCGGAAACCGCGGGCGGCAGCGTCGAGGATCGGCTGCCGAACGCGGCCGCATGGGTGCCGGTGTCGGTGACGACCCGCAAGGATGGCAGCAAGGGCGTGATGCCGCATTTCATCGATCGCGCCAAGCCCGGCGTCATCGCGGTGATGCGCGACGGCCGCCGCTTCGCCAACGAAGGCAATTCGTACCACGACTTCGTGCAGGCGATGGTGAAGGCAGCAAAGCCCGGCGAGGAGATCGCCGCCTTCCTGATCTGCGATCATCATGCTCTGCGCAAATACGGGCTCGGCTGCGTGCCACCGTTCCCGATGCCGCTCGGCCATCATCTCAAGACCGGTTACCTGATGCGCGGTGCAACCCTTGGTGAACTCGCCAAGACAGCCGGCATCGACGCCAGCAATTTCGAGGCGACGGTGAAGGAGTTCAACGCCGAAGCCGCCAACGGCACTGACCCACGCTTCGGTAAGGGCACGCGCGCCTACAACCGCTATCAGGGCGATGCGCTGCACGGTCCCAACCCCTGCATCGCGCCGATCGAGCAAGGCCCGTTCTACGCCATCAAGATGGTGATCGGCGATCTCGGCACCTATGCCGGCATCCGCACCGACGAGAACGCGCGCGCGCTTGACGCCAGCGGCCAGCCGATCCCCGGCCTTTATGCGGCCGGCAACGACATGGCGAGCATCATGGGCGGCAATTATCCCGGCGCGGGCATCACGCTCGGCCCCGCGTTGACGTTCGGTTACATCGCCGGCCGGCACGCGTCGTCATGACCAAGCAGAGCCGTGGGATCCAGTCCATCGAGGTTGGCGGTGCGCTGTTGCGCGCACTCGCCAAATCCGGCGAACCGATGATGCTGCGCGACCTCGCGCGCGAGGCCGGCATGGCGCCGGCCAAGGCCCATCCGTATCTCGTCAGCTTTTCCCGTCTCGGCTTGATCGAGCAGGACGAGGCCACCGGCCGCTATGAATTCGGCGCGCTGGCACTGGAGCTCGGACTCATCAGCCTGCGCCGCCTGTCTGCGGTGCGGATCGCGACACCATTGATCGAGGCGCTGGCTGCGAAGATCGATCATGCCGTGTCGTTGGCGGTC
>JBQCIZ010000481.1:0-4227 GCA_051953235.1 Nitrobacter sp.
CGCGATCGCCGGCGCGAAGGCATGGTCGATAAATTCGACGGAGCAATCTTTCGGCACGCGCTCCTTCACGAAGGCGCGGAAGGCCGCGCGGATTTTCAGGGGATCCTGACCTTCGACGAGACGGAACGAAACCTTCGCCGATGCCTGCGCCGGGATCACCGTCTTGGAGCCCTCGCCCGTGTAGCCGCCGACGATGCCGTTGATGTCGCAGGTCGGCCGCGACGACACCTGCTCGATCAGCAGGCGGTCCTTTTCGCCGGCCGGAATCGACAATCCGATCGGCTTGAGAAATGACTCCGGCGTCAGGTTGAGACCCTTCCACTGGGCCAGAATATCCGGCGGCAGATCCTTCACGCCGTCGTAGAAGCCGGGAATGGTGATGTGGCCATCGTCATCCTGCAGGCTGCCGAGAATCCGGGTCAGCACCCGGATCGGATTGCGTGCGCCACCGCCGAAAACACCGGAATGCAGATCGCGGTTCGCGGCCTTGATCACGACCTCTTCATAGACAAGTCCGCGCAGCGACGTGGTGATGGCCGGCGTGTTGGCGTCCCACATGCCGGTATCGCAGACCAGCGCGAAGTCAGCGGCAAAGTCCTTCTTGTTCTTCTCGAGGAACGGCACGAAGTTCTTCGATCCGACCTCCTCCTCACCCTCGATCAGGATGGTCACATCGAGCGGCAACGAGCCGGTGACCGACACCCAGGCGCGGCAGGCCTCGACGAATGTCATCAATTGCCCTTTGTCGTCCTCCGCGCCGCGGGCGACGATGATCTTGCGTCCATCGGCATGGGTCGTAATAACCGGCTCGAACGGCGGACGATGCCACAGATTGAGCGGATCGACCGGCTGCACGTCGTAGTGGCCATAGAACAGCACATGCGGCCGCGATCCATTGTTACCGTTGCTTTTGGCAACGACGGCGGGATGTCCAGCAGTCGGGCGCACCTCGGTCTTGAAATTCAGCGTCGCGATATCATCGGAAAGATGATCCGCCGCCGCCTTGCAGTCCGCGGCGAAGGCCGGATCGGCGGAAATCGACTTGATGCGCAGCAGCGTGAACAGCCGTTCCAGGCTGTTGTCGAAATCGCCATCGATATGGTCGAGAACCGACTGCAGTTGCGACGTACTGGACATTTGGTTTTCCTTGATTTGCGGAACGAGCTTTCAGACTTTTTCGGGCAAGGCCGCCGAATCCGGGCCGCTCGCCGATGGCGGATGATGGATGTGCCAGGCCAGTGCGGCAACCAGAACAAAGGTCGCCACAAGATTGTTTCCGGCAGCTTGAAGGATTTTTGGAAACACGGGCAGCGACAGAACCATGAGGGCAAAGCATACACCGAACGCCCATCGCGTCGCCGCTTGAACTCTGGGCCGGGGATCGAAAGCGGCTCGATGGAACAGCACCGTGAGCGGGAAGAACAGCCATATGAAGTAGTACTGCCGGGCCAGAGGCGAAGCGATCGTCATGAGACAGAATAGAATTCCGACTTCCTCGGCGGTCGATCTTGGCGTCATCTTGCGACGCGCCGGAAGGATGCCGATGAATGCCAGCCCGATCGCGGCGAAGACGGCCAGTACCACTCTGTTCGCCGTTTTGTAGTCCAGGTTGGCGATGTTCATGTATTGCGGCGGCTTGCCGGGATTGATCTGGTTGTAGTTGATCGGACGCACCAGCCGATGCGTAACCGCAATGATCGACTGGTTGACCCATGACCAGTTCTGCGCATCGCGCTGCCCGAAGCCCTGCTCCGAATTCGAACCCACCATGCCGCGATACCACGTGGTCAGCTCAGAGACATTGCGGTCGAACCCGCGGATCGGCGCCGGCACGAGAAAGAGAAAGATACCAAGGAACGCGACCATGCTCGCCGCTCCTGCCCACTGGCGGCGCCAGAGCAGATAAGGCAGCACGGCGACAGGAAACACCTTGATGGCGGTCGCGAGCGCAAACATGCTCCCGGCCAGCCATGCACGCCCCTGCCAGAGCCACCGGAAGCCGAACAGCATCATGGCGAGAAGGACAAGGTTCGGCTGCCCGAGATCGAACATGTCGAAGACGAAGGTAATCGTCACGATCCCCGGCAGCGCGGCAAGCCAAGGACCAGGCTCCCGCCCCGATCCGGTCATGGCGTTGGAGAGTTGCCCCGCCATCCACCACGCGGCGGCGTTGAGCAGGCACAGGCCGATATAGAGAGGAATTTTCCCGAAATAACTGGGTATCGCGAGCAGGATGGCCGACAGCGGGGGGTAGAGGAAATCAAAGACTTCGTTCGGTCCCTTCGGATACAGACTGCCACCGTGCAGGACCTGCTGTCCCGCCCAGTACCACAACGAATAGTCCTTGGTTTTGCCGTGCCCCAGGATCTCCGGGACCAGAACATCGGCGCTCAGCAGGACACAGGCCACGAGAAAGAGAACATCCAGCGGGCGCCGGAACGATGGCCATCTCAGCACGAGCATTTTTCCGTTGTCGCCGCGGCAGCACGGCCTGCGCGCTCTGCGTTATCAGAAATGGTAGCGGCTGGAAACCGCTGCCCACACTAGCGTCGCAGCAATCCGCCCAGCGCCCCGCGCACCAGCGCCCGACCGACCGAACCGCCGAGCGATCCGCCGACCGACTTGCCGAGATCGGCGACGATGCCTCCAACCACCTTGTTGGTGACGGAGCGCGTCACGTTGCGCGCGATGATCTGACCTGTCGACATCCGGCCGCGCGGCGTGTTGGTGCCGAACACCGTACCGACGATCGATCCGAGCTGTCCGAGGATGCCGCCTCCGCCGCCCTCTTCACCGGGCGCCGCCGTTCCGTCCACCCGCTTCTGGAGCATTTCGTAGGCGGATTCCGCATCGATCGCGGTGTCGTATTTCCCCTTGACCGGACTCGCATCCATAAGCGCCTTGCGCTCTTCAGACGAGATCGGCCCGATCCGCGCCGACGGCGGCCGGATCAGAACGCGTTCGACTATGGCCGGCGTGCCGTTACCTTCCAAAAATGAAACCAGCGCTTCACCTTTGCCGAGTTCGGTAATGACCTGCGCGGTATTCAATTTCGGGTTCGGCCGAAATGTCTGGGCCGCCGCTGCGACGGCTTTCTGGTCGCGCGGGGTGAATGCGCGCAGCGCGTGCTGAACCCGGTTGCCGAGTTGCGACAGCACACGGTCGGGAACGTCGATCGGATTCTGCGTCACGAAATAGACGCCGACGCCCTTGGAGCGGATCAGACGCACCACCTGTTCGATCTTGTCCATCAGCGCCTTGGGCGCATCGTTGAACAGCAGATGAGCCTCGTCAAAGAAGAACACCAGTTTCGGTTTGGGCGGATCGCCGACCTCCGGCAGTTGCTCGAACAGCTCCGACAGCATCCACAACAGGAACGTGGCATAAAGACGCGGACTCTGCATCAACTTGTCGGCCACCAGAATATTGACCATGCCGCGGCCGTCGCGGTCGGTGCGCATGAAATCTTTCAAGTCGAGCGCTGGTTCGCCGAAGAATTTTTCACCGCCCTGGTTCTCCAGTACCAGAAGCTGGCGCTGGATGGTCCCGATGGTCGCCTTGGTGACATTGCCGAATTTCTGCGCGGCTTGCTTCACCTTCATCAACTCGTCGGAAATGTCATCTTTCTTGTCCGCAGGGGCGACGGCATCGAGAATGGCGCGCAAATCCTTCATGTCCAGGAGCGTGAGGCCACTCTCATCGGCGACGCGGAAGGCAACGTTGAGGACGCCTTCCTGGACATCGTTCAGATCGAGCATCCGTGCCAGCAACAACGGGCCCATTTCCGTAACGGTCGCACGTACGGGGTGTCCCTGCTCGCCGAAAACGTCCCAGAACACCGTCGAAAACTGATCGGGCTGAAATGTCAGGCCAATATCCTTGGCGCGCTTGAGAATGAAGTCCTTGGCTTCGCCAACTTGCGAAATGCCCGAGAGATCGCCCTTGATGTCGGCGGCGAACACGGGCACGCCAGCGCGCGCAAAACCCTCGGCCATCACCTGCAGCGATACAGTTTTTCCGGTTCCCGTGGCGCCGGTGACAAGACCATGCCGATTGGCGAGTCCCAGCGTCAGCCACGCGGGTTGTTCGCCCTTGCCGATGAATATGGTTTGATCGGTATCGCCAATCTGAGTCGCGGTCGTCGCCATTTCATCGCCTCTCGCTGTCTCGTCGCGATCATCATACGTCATGTTCTGTACCGATTGAACCCAACGAGCCATCGTGTAG
>JBQCIZ010000482.1:0-4477 GCA_051953235.1 Nitrobacter sp.
CACGCGGGCGGCGGCG
Organism: Nitrobacter sp.; assembly: GCA_051953235.1. Classification (GTDB taxonomy): domain Bacteria; phylum Pseudomonadota; class Alphaproteobacteria; order Rhizobiales; family Xanthobacteraceae; genus Nitrobacter. Next base: position 17 of record JBQCIZ010000482.1, read on the forward strand.
TTTTCCTATGGCGTGCTGTCGCAGTTCGCAGACATCCCAGTGCCGCGCGCGCAGGACAAACTGCTCGACCGGCTCGATTTCATCTCGGGGGTGTCCGGCGGTTCGGTGATGGCGGCCTATTACGGGCTCAAGAAGCGCGCCGCGCTCGACGATTTCCGCGAACGCTTCCTGTTGCAGAACGCGGAGGAGGGGCTCGAGACCACCCTGTCACTGGCGACCATGGGACGTGCGCTCGGCGGCGGCATCAACAATCAGCAGGGTTTTACCACGTGGCTGGATACGCACCTGTTTCATGGCGCGACTTACGGGCAGTTTCGCGCGGTCGGACCGCCTCGGGTCTGGATCAACGCGTCCGACATTTATAATCGCGTGCCTTTCGTGTTCGGTGCGACCGCCTTCACCGCGATCTGTAGCGACCTGACCAAGTTCCCGCTGTCGAACGCGGTCGCTGCATCGGCGGCGGTGCCGGTGGCCTTCGCGCCGATCGTGGTGAAAGCCTATCCCGACACCTGCACCGATCCGCTGCCGCAATGGATTACTGGCGCCGCCGCCAATCGCAATGCCTCGCCGAGGCTGCGCTCGTTCGCGAACGCCATCATCCGTTATCGCGAGGGCAAAGTGCCCTACATCAAGCTGCTCGATGGCGGTCTCGTAGACAACTACGGTCTGTCCGGCTTCACGATCGCGCGCGAGTCCTCAGACACACCATATGGGCCGTTGACGCCAGAGCAGGCGGTGAAGTTGCGGCGCTCGCTGTTCCTGGTGGCAGACGCGAAAGCGGGCGTATCCGGCAACTGGGTCCAGACGGTGGATGGTCCAAGCGGCGTCGATCTCGTCAAGGCGGCGATCGATACCACGATCGATGCCAGCGTCGGCGCCAGCTATACCGCGTTCGAGCGCACCATGTCCGACTGGCAAAACGCGCTGGTGCGCTGGCGTTGCGGGCTGTCGGCGGCCGAGCGCAGCCGCTACGGCGCGCCGGCGCATTGGAACTGTCGCGACGTCAAATTCTTCGTCGGGCGGGTCGGTTTCGATCAACTCGATCCGGCGCGTGCAGCCGAACTCGGCAATGTGCCGACGCGCTTCCACCTGCCGCAGCAACAGGTGGACGAGGTGATTGCCGCCGGCCGGGATGCCGTGCGGATCAATCCGACCCTGCGGGACTTTATGAAGAGTCTGTAGTCCGGCCTGCCACGTCATCCGCCGGGGTTTTCTCCCTCCACAGTCCATTGTAAAACCCGCCTATGAACGCACCTGTCAAACCATCGAAACTCCTCAAGGGCTCAACCGGCGATTGGGAAATGGTGATCGGGCTGGAAGTCCATGCCCAGGTCACCTCGAACGCAAAGCTGTTCTCGGGCGCCTCGACATCGTTCGGCGGCGAGCCCAACAGCCACGTCTCGCTGGTCGATGCCGCGATGCCGGGCATGCTGCCCGTGATCAACGAGGAGTGCGTCCGGCAGGCGGTGCGGACAGGGCTTGGGCTGAATGCCCAGATCAACCTGCGCTCGGTGTTCGACCGCAAGAACTATTTCTATCCGGATCTGCCGCAGGGCTATCAGATCAGCCAGTACAAGTCGCCAATCGTCGGCGAAGGCGAGGTCGTGATCGATCTGGCCGACGGCGAGAACGTGACCGTCGGCATCGAGCGGTTGCATCTGGAGCAGGACGCCGGCAAGTCGCTGCACGAACAGCACGCCGACATGAGCGCCATCGACCTGAACCGCTCGGGCGTTGCGCTGATGGAAATCGTATCCAAGCCGGACATGCGCTCGTCCGAGCAGGCCAGGGCCTATGTGACGAAGCTGCGCGCGATCCTGCGTTATCTCGGCACCTGCGACGGCGACATGGAGAAGGGCAACCTGCGCGCCGACGTCAACGTGTCGGTGCGCCGGCCGGGAGAGCCGTTCGGTACCCGCTGCGAGATCAAGAACGTCAATTCGATCCGCTTCATCGGCCAGGCGATCGAGTACGAGGCGCGGCGCCAGATCGAGATCCTCGAGGATGGCGGCAGCATCGATCAGGAGACCCGGCTGTTCGATCCGGACAAGGGCGAAACCCGCTCGATGCGCTCCAAGGAAGAGGCGCACGACTACCGCTATTTCCCCGATCCCGACTTGTTGCCGCTGGAGTTTTCGCAGTCCTTCGTCGACGGGCTGAAGGCCGATCTGCCGGAATTGCCGGATCAGAAGAAGGCGCGCTTCATCGCCGACCTCGGTCTGACGCCGTACGACGCCGCCGTCCTGGTCAGCGAGCACGAGAGCGCAAATTTCTACGAGGCGGTGCTGGCGGGACTCGCCGATGCGCGGCGTGACGGCAAGCTTGCCGCCAACTGGGTCATCAACGAGTTGTTCGGGCGGCTCAACAAGGAGAGCCGGGATATCGCAACCTCGCCGGTCTCCGCATCCCAGCTTGCCGCGATCGTCGATCTGATTGGCGAAGGCACCATCTCCGGCAAGATCGCCAAGGAGTTGTTCGAGATCGTCTGGACCGAGGGCGGCGATCCGCGTGAGCTCGTCGAGAACCGCGGCATGAAGCAGGTCACCGACATGGGCGCCATCGAGAAGGCTGTCGACGACATCGTCGCCGCCAATCCCGACAAGGTCGAGCAGGCACGCGCCAAGCCGCAGATGGTCGGCTGGTTCGTCGGTCAGGTGATGAAGGCATCCGGCGGCAAAGCCAATCCGCAAGCCGTCAACGATCTGCTCAAGGCGAAGCTCGGTCTCTGAAGACTGCTGGCGATCTCCGAGAGACGCCGTCTGGCGCATCTCGGTCGTCCGCACGTTGCGCATTTCGACTGCGTGTTTGCGCGTAACGAGACCACCTGACGGTCGTGACAACGGACCATGACGTTCGAAGCGGATTGCGAATCGCATTTCGCGATTCGCAAAAAGATGTCCGCCCGCGAGCGTCGAACGGCCAGCATCCAAGGTTTTCCCGAAAATTTTTTTATTGCCAAAAAACGCGACTCAGAGTCCGCACGCCGCATTTTCTATCCTGCCGTGCGACTCGGCACGATGCGCAGTCGCTGTCGATCGTTCGTTAGTGGAATGCAGAATATCGCTGCGGCGCAGCCACTTTTGGCAACCTTGACAAACGTCGACGTAGAATTTTCGCGGGTTATTCGCATCGCTTCGTCGATGCGTCTTCGCTTCGTTGCGAAGCACGCTGTTGTTGTGCCGAAGACGCTGCGTCAACACTTCCTTAAGCGGGACACTGTTTTTTTCAATGTGTTGGTGTATTCGGATTGAAGTGCATTTCGATTCCCGAGTGCACGCACCGACTAAAAGCCATCTCACTAACTCAGGAGGGCAACATGGCCAAGAAAGCGAAGAAGGCAAAGAAGGCGAAGAAGGCGAAGAGCGCAGTGAAGAAGACTGCGAAGAAGACCCGCAAGGTCGCCAAGAAGAAGAAGTAAGGTTCGCCTTATGGAATTGCCGGCAGCTTGATGCCGGCGACGTCACAAGAGCCGGCGAAGGTTTGTTTCTCGAAAACAGATTTTTCATTCGGGCTCTGGTCGACGAAAGAGGGTGTCGGCGAGACATCAGGTCAAACGGTCGGATCGTTGGTTTCGGTTTTTCCGCAGCAACCGGTCCGGCAGAAGAACGCGATGGACTTCATCTGCGCTCTTCGCTCGGTGCGGATCTCAAATATCCGCAATGTCACCGGCGGCTTTGGCCGAGGTGGGAGTTGATCCTGACGTGTTCACCGACGCCCTCGTCCTGCCACCGGCGTGGCTCGGCCCCGGTGCTGTTTCTCTCACAGTTTCATTTTTGAATTGATTTAGAACTCGCGTAAATCCGCGCGTGACCGCGATCTTTACTGCAGGCGCGCGCACGCCGGCGTCATCTCCGCAAGCTCCGACGATGGTTATCGGTTTGCCAAATGCGAAGGTAAACCGAACGTCACGCATGCATCAAAAGCCGCGCCAAATAAGGACTTCCGCAATTCGATGCCGGTGCGGCGCGTATCGCGTTCAGATTCGATTCATTGCGATGCTTAAACTGCTCTTCAAAATTTATCGGCCATGATCTGCGCGTCTGGACGACACGCCGGCAAACGGCGGTTGGGACCAGCGGGGCGATCAAAGATGGACGGGGGCCGCGCTCGGAGCAGGGCGGCTGATAAAAAAGGAACGAGCAGATGTTTCAGGGGCAGATCGATTTCGATTCGGCGGTGCTGGTCAGCGAAAGCGCGATTCAAGATGTGCTGTTCGAGCGCGGCCTGTATTGGGCGAGCGGGCGGGGCGGTCTGGTCGACCTGGTGGCCGCGCACAAATGGTTCAACCTGGCGGCGCTCAAGGGCCGTGCCGATGCGATCACCATGCGCCGTGAAATCGCGGACATGATGACCGAAGCGGAGATCGCGACGGCGCAGCGCGATGCCCGCGCCTGGATGACGCTGCACTAAGCACACGGCTTCAGCTCAATTCATCTATAAATCGGAACTACGTTCACGTCA
>JBQCIZ010000483.1:0-2510 GCA_051953235.1 Nitrobacter sp.
CTCTTGTTGCGCAGATTTGCCAGTGCTGCAAAGCGCGCCGCGAGACCCGCGTAGCGCGGCAGATAGGCGACGAGACCGTCGCGCAGCGAAAGGCCGCATTTCGCGGCCCGCGCGGCCAGTACCTCGATCTTCATCTTCGCCATGTCGACGCCGGTCGGGCATTCGTGGCGACAGGCCTTGCAGGAGACGCAGAGCTTCAGCGTCTCCATCATCTCCTCGGAGGTGAGCGCGTCGGGGCCGAGCTGTCCGGAGATCGCAAGCCGCAGGGTGTTGGCGCGCCCGCGCGTGACATCCTTTTCGTTACGCGTCGCGCGATAGGACGGGCACATCACGCCGCCTTCGAGCTTGCGGCAGGCGCCGTTGTTGTTGCACATCTCGATCGCGCCCTGAAAGCCGCCGCCGGCGCCGGGATAAGCCGACCAGTCCAGCACGGTCTTCAATTCGTTGGCGCGATAGCCCGGCGCGTAACGGAATAGCGACCGGTCATCCATTTTCGGGGGATCGACGATCTTGCCGGGATTGAGTGTGTTGTCCGGATCGAAGCGATGCTTCACCTCGCGGAAATCCGCGACGATGCGGCTGCCGAACATGGTCTCGTGGAATTCCGAGCGGACAAGACCGTCGCCGTGCTCGCCGGAATGCGAGCCCTTGTAGTCGCGCACCATAGCGAAGGCTTCCTCGGCGATGGCGCGCATCGCGTTCACGTCCTTCTCCAGCCGCAGATTCAACACGGGGCGCACGTGCAAGCAGCCCTCGGAGGCATGGGCATACATGGTGCCGTGGGTGCCGTGCTTCGCGAACACCTCGTTGAGGCGTTGGGTGTAATCGGCAAGATGCGGCAGCGGCACGGCGCAGTCTTCGACGAAGGAGACCGGCTTGCCCTCCTGCTTCATCGACATCATGACGTTGAGACCGGAGGTGCGGAAATCCGAAATCGCCGTCTGTATCGCGGGTTCGACGACATCGACCACGCCACCCCATTTGCGCTGCGGATTGCTCCAGCCGAAGCCGAGATCGGCCATCAGTTCGGAGAGCTGTTTCAGCTTGCGCAGGTTGTCGGCCTGATCGTTTTCGGCGAACTCGACAATGAGCAGAGAATCAGGATCGCCGCGCACGACAGACTCGATGACGGGTTTGAACATCGCGATGTCGCGGCCGAGGGCGATCATGGTGCGGTCGACGAGTTCGACCGCGATCGGCTTCAGCTTGACGAGATGCTGCGCCGAGTCCATCGCCTCGTAGAAGCTGCCGAAGTGGCAGACGCCAAACACCTTGTTGCCGATCAGGGGCCACAGCTTCAGTTCGATTTCGGTCGTGAAGGCGAGGGTGCCTTCGGAGCCGACCAGAAGAGGCGCCATGTTGTTCGGCGTGTTGCCGGGGACCAGCGCATCGAGGTTGTAGCCGCCGACCCGGCGCTGCACCTTTGGAAACCGCTCGGCAATTTCGGCAGCCTCGCGCGTTCCGAGCGTCAGCATGTCGCGGAACAGCGCTGCGCCCGCGTCGCCGTTGTTGCGCAGCGCATCGCCGGCATCGATCGCGCCGAAGTGCAGCCGGGTTCCGTCGGCGAGTGCGGCATCCATGGACAGTGTGTTGTCGCGCATGGTGCCGTAGCGCAGCGAGCGGCCGCCGCAGGAGTTGTTGCCGGCCATGCCGCCGAGGGTGGCGCGCGAGGCGGTCGAGACATCGACCGGAAACCACAGCCCATGCTTTTTGAGCTGGCGGTTGAGATCGTCGAGCACGATGCCGGGCTCGACCCGGCAGGTCCGGCTCTCTACGTCGAGCGAAACGATCCGGTTCAGATGCTTTGAGAAGTCGATGACGAGCCCGTCATTGACGGTCTGGCCGCATTGCGAGGTGCCGCCGCCCCGCGGGGTGACGATCCGCCCGTCATCGCGTGCAATCGCCAGCGCCCGCAACGCCTCGTCCATGCTGCGGGGCACAACCACGCCTGCGGGCATGATCTGGTAGAACGAGGCGTCGGTCGCGTAGCGCCCGCGGCTGAACGGATCGAACAGCACGTCGCCTGATATCTCGCGGGCGAGATGCGCGGCGAGGGCGCTGTTTTCAAGGGAATCTGGGGCTTTTGCGGCCCGCGTCGTCGCCATTGGCTCAATCTCGCGTGATGGCGTTCTGTCTTGCATCCGCTATCCGCCTTTGCAAGGCGTTACCCTCATTTGCGGGGATTGACGACCGTCCACCGGCGCGGGACAAGCCCGCCGAAGGATGATATTTGATCCTTCTGCCAAGCCACGAGATTTCCTCCGAGAAGGACGCCAGATGACGCTGCATACAGGACGGCATTTTCTCCAGATTCCAGGCCCTACCAACGTGCCCGACCGGGTGCTGCGGGCCATCGACATGCCGACCCTCGACCATCGCGGCGCGGAATTCGCCGTGCTCGGCCATGAGGTGCTGGCGGCGGTTCAGCGCGTGTTCCGCACGAAGCAGCCGGTCATCATCTATCCGTCGTCCGGCACCGGCGCCTGGGAGGCGGCTATCGTCAACACGCT
>JBQCIZ010000484.1:0-6223 GCA_051953235.1 Nitrobacter sp.
CCCGTCGGCGTCAGGCAATCCCGCCATCGACCGCTGCACGATCGGGCCGAACATCACGAGGCGCGCAACATGCTCGGGGTATGCGGCGGCATATCCGCCCGCCGCCATCGTGCCCCACGAATGGGTGACGAGATGAACGCGTTCCCGTCCGGTTTCCCGAGCGATATGCTCCACGACCGCAGCAATCTGCGGAATCGCATCCGGCGTCCGGCCGAGCGGACTGTTACCGGCGGCAGGTTCGCGCATCTGCCGATAGTGCGGCGATCCGCCGAAGCCCGCGAAGTCGAATCCCCAGACGTCGAACCCCCGCGCATGCAGATGGTCCGCCCATGAGCGCCCCTCGAAGCGGTAGCCGATCGACAGCGCCGACGGAAACGTCGCGCCGTGGATGTAAAGCACCGGGTCCCCTGCCCCTGGCCAGCGCCGCACCAGCAGCGTGTCCGCGCCGCCGATGTCATTCAGTTTCAGATCGATCGTGTTCGAATTCATCACATCGCCGTCCTATTGGGTGCGCGCCATCGTGCACGTACCATCGTCAACAGACACGGTAATGGATCGTTCACGCCAATGCTTCGGCGCGTATCGAACTGTGCTTAATCGGACTCGTTGTTGGATTGGGCTGCTTTTCAGGTCACCCACTCGTCATGGCCGGGCGCGTCCCGGCCATCCACGTCTTTCCCATCGCAACGCCGTACGGCGTGGATGGCCGGATAGATCCGGCCATGACAAGAAAAGGCAGATCGAGCGGCGGCGTCAAACGCCGCCGAACTCGAACACGTCGCCGTCGTAGCCGGCCTCGATCGGAATGCGCAGTTCGCGCTTGTTGCCGTCGAGTTTCCGCATGATCGGCAGCACGGTCACGATCGGCTTGTCACGGGCATCCGACATTGCGGACATCACGCTCGGCTGTTTGCCCAGTTTGATGAGGTTGCGGGTGGTCGGGAACGGCAGTTTGAAACGGCCGGTGTCGTTGCCGTCCAGCGCGTCGCGCGGCGTCACCCAGATCGAATCCGTGGACTCACGGCCGTCATGAGCGCCGACCTGCTCCGGTGGTGCCGCGGCCAGGAAGAACCAGGTGTCGAACCGTTTCGGCATCCCCTCTGGCGTGATCCAGTGCGCATACGGCACCAGCAGATCCAGTGCCAGCACCAGTTCGTTGCCGGTCAGGATGGACGCAAAGGTGATCTTGCCCTCGTTCAGCGCCACGCGATGAGCGTCTGCGATCTCGCCAGCCCGTGCCGCCGAAATGAGATCGGACGATCCGCGCGGCCGGGCCAGCAGGATACCGCTTTCCTCAAAGGTTTCGCGGATCGCGGCGACGCGGAAGCCGAGCATCGCATCATCGAGGCCATCCCGGCCCGCGCACAGCACGGGATCGTTGACGATGTCCTGATCGCCCGCATCGACGCTGCCGCCCGGGAACACCAGCGCGCCCGAAGCGAATTCGATCTCACGATGGCGCACCAGCATGAAGACTTCAATATCGCGAGTGCTGTTATCGCGCAGCAGCAGGATGGTGGACGCGGGACGCGCGACGCCGGGTTCTCTCGCCATCGAACTAACCCGCCGCGCTGGATTGCGGCGCGAAGCTGGCACGCTTGTCGACGCGCGCCACCCGCGACAGCAGATAGTTGACCTCGGCCTTCGCCGTCGCGCTGATAGTCGCGCCGGGCTTGCGCTGCGCGCTCGAGGCGATCACGCCGCGCTTGTGCAGGACATATTTGCGGACCGCGAGGCCCGCGCCCGGCTGCTGCTCGTAGCGGATCAACGGCAGGTGTGCGTCGAACAGATCATGCGCGGCATCGCGCTTGCCCGCCTTCGACAGTTTGACGACATCGATCAGCAATTCCGGGAAGGCGTAGCCGGTCATGGCGCCGTCGGCGCCCCGCTCCATCTCGAAATCGAGGAAGGTGCCCCCGTTGCCGCACAGGATCGACATCGGCCGCAGCGAGCCTTCCTTCTGGAAATTGCGCAGCGCCGTGATCTTCTCCAGCCCCGGCCAATCCTCGTGCTTGAGCATGACGCAGGATTTGCTGTCCATGACGATCTTGCGGATCACGGCGGGGGTGAATACCACCGACAAGGTAAGCGGATAATCCTGCAGCACCCAGGGAATGTCGTCACCAATCGCCTCTTCGGCCTGCTTGAAGTAGTTGACGATCTGATCGTCAGTGCGCAGCGACGGCGGCGGCGCGATCATGACGCCGGCTGCACCCGCATCCATCGACGCGCGTGCGAGCGACCGCATGGTCGCAAAGCCCGGTGCCGAGACGCCGACGACAGTCTGCATGGTCCTGGCGCGCTTGATGAAGCGCGTCGCCACCTGCTGCGCCTCCGCGCTGTCCATCTTCGGCGCTTCGCCCAAAATACCGAGCACGGTGACGCCCTCGCAGCCGACCTCAGCATAGAAATCGGTCAGACGATCAATGGATTTCTCGTCGATGCGGCCGTCGTCGTGGAACGGGGTCGGCGCGATCGCAAATGTGCCTGACGCCTGCGGGGTGAGTTTTGTCATCGTACCCTCTCAAATTTCGTATCCGTCATTCCGGGGCAGCCCGCAGGGCTGAGCCCGGAATCCGGAAATTGGCGCGAGATTCCGGGCTCACTCGCCTTGGCTCGTGCCCCGGAATGACCATGTTGGTCTGCGGTCAAAACCTTCGCGCGCCCTTCTTGATATCCTCTTCCGAGAAGAAGATGTCCTTCGCGTGCGTAACGATATCCTGCGCCTTCCAGCCGGTGAACGGCGGCTTCCAGCCTTCCATTTCCATCATTTTCATCTCGCGCACGCCACGGGGACCGGAGACGCCGAGCACCTTGCCGGTCTGGTCGCCGGACAGGTCCGAGACCATGTATAGCACGGCCGGCGCGATTCCATCCGGCCCCAGCGCCGCACCGGGATTTTCCTTGTAGCGCGGCAGATCGGCGGTCATGCGGGTCAGCGCCCCCGGCGCCAGCGTCCAGATCCGGATGTTGTACTTGCGCCCTTCGATCGCCAGCACGTTGGAAAGGCCCCAGATGCCACCCTTGGCCGCGCCGTAGTTGGTCTGGCCGAAATTGCCGATCAGGCCGGAGGTGGAGGACGTGTTGACGATGACGCCGCCGCCGTTCTCGCGCATCCACTTGAACACCGGCTGGGTGACGCAGAAGGTTCCCTTGAGGTGAACCTTGATGACCTTGTCCCAATGAGCTTCGTTGGCCTTGGCGAAGGTCTCGTCGAGCAGGATGCCGGCGTTGTTCACGAGGATGTCGACGCGGCCAAAGTTCTTGATGGCGTCGTCGAACACCGCCTGCCCGCCCGCCATGGTCGAGATGTCCGAACCGTTGGCGACCGCCTTGCCGCCGTCGGCCTTGATCGCGTCAACCACGTGCTGCGCCATCGACTTGTCGGACCCGGAGCCGTCGCGCGGCCCGCCGAGATCGTTGACGACGACCGATCCGCCTTCGCGCGCGAACAGCTTTGCGTAGGCTTCGCCGAGCCCGCCGCCCGCGCCGGTGATGATCGCAACCTTGCCGTCGAGCAATCCCATGATTGGTTCTCCCTTCTCTTCGTCATTGCCGGGCTTGACCCGGCAACCCATCATCTAAAGATGGATTCCCGGATCAAGTCCGGGCATGACGCGTTCCGCGTTGAAACGCTTTTATCCCAGCACCGTCTTCCCGTTTTTGATCACCGTGACGTCGCGTGACTTCACCCGCGCCTCGAACGAGATCACGTTGCCGTCCTTCCAGAGGTCCATGGTCACGGTCTCGCCGGGATAAACCGGCGACGAGAACCGTGCGACATGCTGCCTGAACGCCTTGGCGTCGTAGTCCGCATAGGTCTGCAGCACGCCGCGGCAGGTGATGCCGTAGGTGCACATGCCATGCAGGATCGGACGCGGAAACTTTGCGCGCTGCGCGAATTCGGGATCGCTGTGCAGCGGGTTGCGGTCGCCGCAGAGCCGATAGATCAGCGCCTGGTCCGGCCGCGTGGAAATATCGACCGAACGGTCCGGCGCCCGCGTCGGCACTGTGTGCGGTTCGGGCTGCCCGTCCGACGGACCGCCGATGCCGCCGTCGCCGCGCGCAAAGCGCGACGCTACCAGCGTCGCGAGCTTCTCGCCGGTCTCGTCCTTCAGCACCGTCTGGTGACGGATCACGAGGCCCTTGTCCTTGCCCTTGTCGAACACGCCCAGCACGCTGGAATCGGCGGTGATGTTGGCGGCCACCGGCATCGGCTTGTGGAACGTAATGTCGCGCTCGCCGTCGACCACCAGCAGACGATTGAGCTTCATGTCGCCCGGCCCCGAACCCCACGCCGCGACCGAAGCGAAGGTCGGCACCACCTTGAGATCGCGCGGCGTGTAGGTCGCCTCGTTGACGAAGGCCAGTTCCTTCTCGTCCATGGGATCGGCGCCGAGCCCGATGCCGTAGGCGTAGAGCATCACCTCGCGGTCGGTGTAGCTGTATTGCTGGCCGAGGTTTTTCATGGCCATCAGTTCGTCATAGCGCGCGGACATTACGATACTTCCTCCGATTCCATTCCGTCACCCTGAGGTGTGAGGCGCGCTTGCGCCGAACCTCGAAGGGCGACGGCATGTTTTCAACTCTCCATCCTTCGAGGCTCGGGCTCCGCCCTCGCTCCTCAGGATGACGGCGTTCAATACGACTACACCGGCGTGAAGAACGGCAGCGGCGCGCCGTCGGTCGGCTTCCACACCACCTTGACCTTCTGGCCGATCTTCAGCTTGTCCATGTCGCAGTCGACAAAATTGGTCTGCAGCGCCGGACCTTCCTTCAGTTTGACGTAACCGATGGCGTACGGGCCGGTCGCGGACTTGCGCATCAGGCTGAAGGTGTAGATCTCGCCCACGCCCGAGCTTTCTTCCCACACCGTCTTGTCGGAGAAACAGAACGGGCAGATCGAGCGCGGGAAATAATGCGGCTCGCCGCAGGCCGTGCAGCGCTTGATCAGAAACTTCCCCTGCTTGGCCGCATCCCAGAACGGCTGCGTTTCCGGATTGCCTTGCGGCGTCGGATATTTCTTCGCTTCAGTCATCACACGCGCTCCAGAATGGCAGTCGAGGCGGCATGGCGGACGCCCAGGAGTCCGCCGGTGCCATGGGCAATCGCGAGATCGCAGTTCTTCACCTGCACCTTCGGATGTGCCTCACCGCGCAATTGCCGCACGGCCTCGATGATCTTGGTCATGCCGCCGCGATTGACGGGATGGTTGCTGCAGAGCCCGCCGCCGTCGGTATTGAACGGCAGCTTGCCGATGCCGGAAATCAGGTTGCCGTCGGCGACGAACTTGCCGCCCTTACCCTTCTCGCAGAAGCCGATGTCCTCAAGCTGCATCAGCACCGTGATGGTGAAGCTGTCGTAGATCGAGGCGTACTTGATGTCCTTCGGGGTGACGCCCGCCTCTTCGAAGGCGCGTGGACCGGACCACACGCCCGCAGAGTAAGTGAGGTCGAGATCCTTGCCGCCGCGCGGGCCTTTCATCGCCTCGCCATGGCCGATCAGCCGCACCAGCGGCTTCTTCAGGCTTTTTGCAATTTCCGGCGTGGTGACGATCAGCGCGCCGCCGCCATCGGTGACGACGCAGCAGTCCATGCGATGCAGCGGATCGGAGATCATCGGCGAGTTCAGGACGTCCTCGACCGTGACGACATCCTTCAGCATCGCGTGCGGGTTGTATTGTGCGTGATGGGAGGCCGCGACCTTGATCCAGGCGAGCTGCTCGGACGTGGTGCCGTAATCGTGCATGTGGCGCATCGCGCACATGCCGTAGGCGTTATGAGTGGTGGCGCCGTAGGCTGCCTCGAAATCGGCCTCTGCACCGGCCGCGCGCGGCGGCATCACGCCGGTGCGCGGCTTGCCCGCCAGCGTTACCAGCGCAATCGAGCACTTGCCCGCCGCGATCGCTTCCGCCGCGTGGCCGAGATGAATGAGATAGGAGCAGCCGCCGGTTTCGGTGGAGTCGACATGGCGCGGCTTGAGCCCGAGATAGTCGACCATCGGCCACAAACCGCCCGGCGCATCGCCGGCGCAGAAATAGCCATCGACATCCTTGCTGGTGAGGCCTGCGTCTTCCAGTGCCCCCTTGGCGACTTCGGCATGAAGCTGCGCGGTGGATTTGTCCGGCGCATGCCGGGTCGGATGTTCGTAGATGCCGGCGATGTACGCCTTGCCTTTGATGGTCAAGCCAAAATCTCCGCTGGTAGCGTCTCCCAGCGAATGT
>JBQCIZ010000485.1:0-2546 GCA_051953235.1 Nitrobacter sp.
TAGTCGGTGAAGCACATGAAGGTGCCGCCGGCCGGGATGAAGCCGCCGTGCAGCGAAATGCCGTTCATGGCCGCGGCCATGCCCATCTCGCGGATGCCGTAGTGGACATAGCGGCCATCGTAGTGGCCGGGTTCGACTTCCTTCAGGCCCTTGGTGCGGGTGTTGTTGGACGGCGTCAGGTCGGCGGAGCCGAGCAGCAGTTCCGGCAGCGCCGGCACCAAGACGTCGAGAGCGAGTTCGCTGGCCTTGCGGGTCGCAACCGTCGGCGGATCGGCGGCGAGCTTGTCCTTGAGCTTGCGGATGACCTCGTCGAGGTTTTGCGGCAGCTTGCGCTCGATGGCGCGGCGCGTGAATTCGCCGCGCTGCGCTTCCGGCCTGGCCTCGAGACGCGCGCGCCAGTCCTTGTTGAGACGCTTGCCCTTGCGGCCGGCGCTACGCCAAGCCTTCAGCACGTCGTCTGGAATTTCGAACGGGCCGTAATTCCAGTCCAGCGCCTTTTTCGCGCCGGCGAGTTCTTCCGCGCCGAGCGGTTCACCGTGCGCCTTCGAGGTGCCGGCCTTGGTGGGTGCGCCGAAGCCGATGGTGGTCTTGCAGGCGATCAGTGACGGCCGGTCGGATTTTTGCGCGCGGCGGATCGCGGCCGCGATAGCCTTAGGATCATGACCGTCGATCTGCTTGGCGTTCCAGCCGTGCGCCTTGAAGCGCGCCACCTGATCGACGTTGTCGGTCAGCGTGATCGGACCGTCGATGGTGATGCCGTTGTCGTCGTAGAGGAAGATCAGCTTGTTGAGCTTCAGATGCCCGGCGAGCGCGATGGCCTCGTGGCTGACGCCTTCCATCAGGTCGCCGTCCGAGCACAGCACGTACGTGTAGTGATCGACCACGTCGCTGCCGAATTCGGCTGCGAGCAGACGTTCCGCCAGGGCAAAACCGACCGACGTCGCGACGCCCTGACCGAGCGGGCCGGTGGTGGTCTCGACACCTTGCGTGATGAAGTTTTCTGGATGGCCGGGCGTCTTGGAATTGAGCTGACGGAAATTCTTGATCTGGTCGAGCGTCATCTCCTTGTTGCCGGTCAGGTACAACAGCGCATAGAGCAGCATCGAGCCGTGGCCGGCGGAGAGGATGAAGCGATCGCGGTCCGGCCAGTGCGGATCGGCGGCGTCGTACTTCAGGAATTTCGTGAACAGCACCGTGGCGACATCGGCCGCACCCATCGGCAGGCCGGGATGGCCTGACTTTGCTTTTTCGACGGCATCCATCGCGAGCGCGCGGATTGCATTCGCCATACGGGAGGAATCGACGCTCGCCATGGGGATATCCGGTTGGAGGAGGTGGGATGAACGATAACGTGCTGCACCGCATTTCGATGCAACCGTCAGCGGAAAAATTCAGGGGGTGGATAGCATCTGGTTCCCCTGAGTCCAAGCGTGGGAGACGCCTCCCGCACAGAACGCAACGAATTGCGGTGCATAGCTGGGCGGCGGCGTTGCGCTGGCCTCGCCCGCCACGTAAATTTCACGGTCTAAAGGCCTGCCGAGTCGCGATTTTTTGACCGCCGAGCTGCGGGCAGAGGACCCGTGAAACGCGCATGACTGATCGACCTGCCAACCGTTCCCCCAGCGCCGAGCCGGCTTCCGGCGGCGCGCCGGACATCGACGCGGCGACGCGGCGGCTGACGGCCGCGCTCGACGCGCTCGAAAGCGCGGTCGAACGGCGGCGCGATGCCGACCGCAACGAGGACGAGCTGGCGACTCGCATTCAGGCGCTCGGCGCCGACCGTTCGCGGCTCGCGGACGAACTCGACGGTTCGCTGGTGCGCACGCGCAAGCTCGAGCGGACCAACCGCGAGATCGCCGAAAAACTCGATGCGGCGATCGGCACCATCAAGGCGGTGCTCGAGGCGGCGGGAGAGAAGTCATGAGCCACATCAACGTCAGCATCAACGGCCGCCAGTACCGGATGGCCTGCGAGGACGGGCAGGAGCCGCGGCTCCTGAAACTCGCGGAAGATCTCGAAGGCCGGATCGGCGAGTTGCGTGGCAAGTTCGGCGAGATCGGCGACCAGCGGCTTGAGGTGATGGCGGCGCTGACGACCTCGGACGAACTGCTGGACGCCAACAACCGCATCCGCGCGCTTGAGGAAGAACTCAACGCCCTGCGCGACGTGCGCACCAACGCGGCCGAACGCGCCCGGGCGACGCAGGTCGCGGTGGCCGCCGCGCTGAATGCCGCGGCGGAGCGAATCGAGAAAACCACCCAGGTCCTCAACCGCACCGTCGGCAACGGCATCGCGATCGGGTAGTGAAATCGCTCCCCGCAAGGGGAGGGATAAATGAAATCACTATACTTGGGCCGCTAGCGCCGCACCGTCATCGCCATTACATTGTCCTGGCGAGGCTGCGTCGCGCGTCAGGAGCCATATATCCCCGGGGCCTTATCGATCCTTTAGGGAACTGTCCCTGGCCGGGTCCGTGGACCCGGACATATGGTGCCCACCTACTTTCGTAGGGAACTCCGGGATCGAGTGCTTCAACGGCGTTCGCG
>JBQCIZ010000486.1:0-2914 GCA_051953235.1 Nitrobacter sp.
GGGCCGCATGTCTTCAACTTCACCGACGTCTATGACGCGCTCGACCGCGCAGGGGGCGCACGTCAGGCCGACGACGGCAATGCGCTGGTGAAGCAACTGGGTCATCTCCTGAACGATCCGGCCGCGCGGAATGCGTCGGCCGCTGCCGCCGTGCAGGTGGTAGACCGGCTTGGCGGCGCGCTTGATCGCACGCTGGCTGCGCTCGAGCCTTATCTTCTGCAGTTGCGGCTCGAGATGGGGGCGGCCGATGCGTGAGCCGGCCTTCTGGAACAGGCCGTCATCGCTGCTGTCGCGATTGCTTGCTCCCGCCGGCACACTTTATGGCGCGGTCGCCGCATGGCGGATGGCGCAGCCCGGCACACAGGCTGGCGTTCCCGTCATCTGCGTCGGCAATTATCACGTCGGCGGCGCCGGCAAGACGCCAACCGTTCTTGCGCTGGCTGGCATCCTCCGCACCCTCGGCGAAACGCCCGTTGTTCTCAGCCGCGGCTACGGTGGACGGCTGGAGGGACCACTGCAGGTCGATCCGCAAAAGCATACGGCTGCCGATGTCGGCGACGAACCGCTGATGATGGCAAAGACACTTCCCGTCATCGTGGCGCGGCAGCGGGCGGCGGGACTGGCGCCAGCGCGGGCATCGGGAGCCAGCATCATCGTGATGGATGACGGATTCCAGAATCCGGCCGTTGCCAAGGATGTCTCGCTAATCGTGATCGACAGCGATCGCGGAATCGGCAACGGCCAGGTGTTGCCGGCTGGGCCGCTGCGGGCGCCGCTGCCGCCGCAAACCGCGCGCACCGACGCATTGGTGATTGTCGGCGGCGGAATCGCCGCGAACGGCGTTGCGGCGGCCGTTCGCGCCAAAGGCGGCCTCGTGCTGCGGGCAAAACTCGAGCCGGATGAAAACGCGGTCGCGGCGCTCCGAGAGAAGCGGGTTTACGCCTTTGCCGGTATCGGCGATCCCCGGCGATTTTTCCGGAGCCTGCGCGGCCGCGGGATCGAGGTCGTCAGGGAGCGCGCGTTTGCCGATCATCACCCGTTTTCGCAAGACGAGGTCGCCGAGTTGCGCGCCGTTGCCGAACGTGACGGTCTCACGCTGGTGACGACGGAAAAGGATCTGGCGCGTCTGCGCAGCACCGACGGACTCGCGGCATTTGCGCAGACCGTGGTCCCGTTTGCGGTGACGCTTATCTTCGATGATGAACCGGCGCTGCGATCGTTCCTGACAAACCGGATCGTGCAGGCGCGGCGCTAGCCGTTCAACTCGAACTCTTCAGTGCGCCGGGGTAGTGCCGTTGCAGTACCGCGTTCGGCATCGCGTAGGCTTCCTGCAGATCGACGCTCCAGTACTTCAACTCGTCGAGCGGAATGCGGGCATCGGTGATGGCGCAGCGAACGTACGTTCCAGGAGAGATCACGCGGAAGTCGCCGTCGAGATACTGAACCTGCGCTTCGCCATGGCTGGATGGGCCAAATTTGTTCAGCACTGCTGTTCTCTCCTTGATTGCCGGCCGCGCCTCGGCCCCTCGGCCAGACTATCATTTCCGTCAGATAGGTTCGCAAAAGCCTGCGTTAAACCCACCGATTTGTGATGAATTGCGATCCTGACCGCGTGCTAGGTCTGAATTTGGGCCTCTTTGCAGCAAATCGGACCACCCGGCAAGATTCATGCGCCTGCTGTCAGTCCTTACATCGGTCGCGGTTCTGCTCGCGGCTGCGGCAACGTCGGCGGCACCGGTCAAGCCGCTGGCTGCGCCCGAGTCCGTCGATTTTCCGGGTGCCGATGGGGTTGTGCATGCCCTGTTGTACAAGCCGCAGGGCGACGGCCCATTCGCTGTCGTGATCGCGCTGCACGGGTGTAGCGGCCTGACCGGACATGGGGGACAGATTCAGCCGCGCTATCGGGACTGGGCCGAACACCTGCTGAAGGCCGGCGACGCCGTGCTGTTTCCGGATAGTTACGGCTCGCGCAATGCCGGGGCACAATGCCGCGCCAAGGAGCGCAAGATTTTCGCGCGCCGTCAGCGGGTCGCCGACATCAGGGCGGCGCAGCAGTGGCTGATCGAGCAGCCATGGGTGATGCACGATCATGTCGGCCTGCTTGGATGGGCCAACGGCGCCAGCGCCGTGCTGTGGGCGGTTCGTCCGCAATCCGCACCGGCCGCGTGGCACGACGACTTTCGCTCTGCGGCGGCATTTTATCCGGACTGCCGGATATCATCGCGGCTCGGGTGGAGCGCCCGCGTTCCGACTCTCGTACTGACGGGCGGCGCCGACGAAGTGAGCTCTTCCACCGCATGCCGTCAGATGGTCGACGATGCGCGCGGCCGCAGCGCATTGGTTCGCATCGTGGTCTATCCCGGCGCGCATCACGATGTCGACCGCACGAAAGCGGCGCAGGCGGGAGCTTACAGTGGCGATCGCGGACAGGGGCACGGACGTATCGCCATCAGTTCCGCGTCGCGCGCCGACTCGCAAAAGCAGATCATGACGTGGCTTGCGCGCTAGACGTGGCTTGCGCGCTAGAACAGGCTTCCCTGACCGGCGGGTTTGGCCGCGCGTTTGGGCGATGCCGGTTTGGACGGGCTCGCCGGGCCGGATGATGTCGCCGGCCGATCGGCGCTGGCGGTCGCAGCCACCTGTCCGTCGGCGAATTCCAGCGTGAGATGCGCACCGGGACCGATGGCAGAGGCGGCACGCACCGCCTGTCCGGCCTCGTCGCGAACCAGCGCGAAGCCGCGCGCGAGCACGCCACGATAGGAGAGCGCCGCCAGCAATTGCCCTGAATGCGCGATGCGCGCGTCGTGCCGCTGCAGCAGGGTGACGAGCGCGCGGCGCGCGCGTTCGGCCAGCCGCTGCGTGCGCTCGTCGGCGCGCGCGATGCGGTCGCGCTGGGCCTGCACGTTGGCGAGTT
>JBQCIZ010000487.1:0-4559 GCA_051953235.1 Nitrobacter sp.
ACGAGACCCGCGACGCCGGCGTTGATGTGAACCACGGTGCCGCCGGCGAAGTCGAGCACGCCGAGGCCGCCGAGGAAGCCGCCGCCCCACACCCAGTGCGCGATCGGTGAGTAGACCAAGAGCGACCACAGCCCCATGAACCACATCATGGCCGAGAACTTCATGCGGTCGGCGAACGCACCGCAAATCAGCGCCGGCGTGATGATCGCGAACGTCATCTGGAAGCACATGAACACCGATTCCGGAATCGTCGATGCTGCGCTCGCGATCGAGTCGGTGCCCATACCCATCAGCAGGATGCGCGATGCGCCGCCGAGATAGCTCGTGCCTTCGGTGAAGGCCCAGCTATAGCCGATCACCATCCAGAGCACGGTGATGAGACAGGTGATGGCAAAGCTCTGCATCACCGTGGCTAGCACGTTCTTCTTGCGCACCATGCCGCCGTAGAACAGCGCGAGACCCGGGATGGTCATCATCAGCACCAGCGCGGTGGAGGTCAGCATCCACGCGGTGTCGCCCGAATCGAGTTTGGGTGCGGGTGTAGCGGCGGCAGCCGGTGCGGCGGTCTGGGCAAGCGCGAGGTCGGCGAAGCCCGCAAGGCAGGCCACGCCGAGTATCGCCGCGATGGCCAGTCCCGCGCGGGACGGACGGGGAAACCTCATTTGTTTTACTCCTGATGGATTTTTGAGGGTGATCGTGAAATCAGAGGGCCGCGGCGTCGGCTTCGCCGGTGCGGATGCGCACCGCGTGGTCGAGGCTGATGACGAAGATCTTGCCGTCGCCGATCTGGCCGGTCTTGGCGGCCGTGGTGATGGCGTCGATGGTCTTGTCGACCTGGTCGGAATTGATCGCGACCTCGATCTTGACCTTGGGCAGGAAACTCACCGCGTATTCGGCGCCGCGATAGATTTCGGTATGGCCTTTCTGGCGGCCGTATCCCTTGACTTCAGTCACCGTCAGGCCGTGCACGCCGATGGCGGTCAGGGCATCACGGACTTCTTCGAGCTTGAATGGCTTGATGATCGCCATAACGATTTTCATGGGTCTGGTCCCCGCTTGGCCCGGCGAGGACACGCCGGGCGGTCTCGGCTGAGGATCACCACGCAGAGTTTGAGGTCACGACGCGGTACAGCCGGGACCCATAGAATCAAATGCCGTGCCAGACCGGCCAGCTTTCCTAACAGATTATGAATCCATGGCTTTTCGGCCCTGCTGCCGGAGAGGGCAATATGGTGCGATTGGTCCCGCTCAAAGCCTGACCACCTCTGCTCAAAAGAAAGGCAGCGTCAGGCTCCCGACATATTTTTGCTCAGGCGGCGGGCAACCCTGTGGGTTGGAAGGCTCCAAGCGCCTGGACGAAGAAGAAAAAGCCCGGCTCCAAGACGGGAACCGGGCGCTGAAAATCGAAGTCGTGTTGCCGCTACTGCAGCGCTTCGCCGTGCTGGGTGATGTCGAGACCTTCGAGCTCGCTCTCGCGGGACACCCGCAGGGCCACGAAAGCGCCGACCAGCTTGAGCAGCACGAACGTCACCGCGCCCGACCAGAGCAGGGTGACCGCAACGCCGTAGAGCTGCAGCAGTAACTGGCGCGCATTGCCCTCGATCAGGCCCGAAACTCCGCCGATGGAGGAGGTTGCGAACACGCCGAGCAGCAGGGTGCCGGTCAGACCCCCGATGCCGTGGACGCCGAACACGTCGAGCGAATCGTCATAGCGGAAGCGATGCTTGAGGCTGGTACAGGCCCAGTAGCAGACGCCTCCGGCGATGACGCCGATGACAATGCCCTGCAGCGGCGTAACGAAGCCGGAGGCCGGCGTGATGGTGCCGAGGCCTGCGACTGCACCCGAGATCATGCCGAGCACCGATGGCTTGCGCCGCGTCGACCACTCGATCGCGCCCCAGGTCAGCGCGCCGGCGCAGGCCGCGAGATGGGTCGCGATGATCGCCATCACCGCGCGTGAATTCGCTCCCAGCGCCGAGCCGCCGTTGAAGCCGAACCAGCCAACCCACAACAGGCCGGTGCCCATCACCGCGAGCGACAGGTCGAACGGCGACAGGTTTTCGGATCCGTAACCGAGGCGGCTGCCCAAAACCTTTGCGGCGACCAGCCCGCCGACGCCGGCGCTGAGATGTACCACGAGTCCGCCGGCGAAATCCTGCACGCCGGCCGCGCCGAGGAAGCCGCCGCCCCACACCCAGTGCGCCAGCGGAATGTAGACGAAGATGAACCAGCCGATTGAAAACAGCAGATAGGCCGAGAAGCGCATCCGGTCGGCGACCGCGCCCGCGACCAGCGCGACGGTGATGATCGCAAACGTCATCTGGTAGAGCATGAACAGCGCTTCCGGAATGGTTTTCGCCGCGGGATTGACGGAATCCATGGTCATGCCGCCGAGGAAGATGCGATCGAGCGAGCCGAGCCACCGTCCGTCGCCGGTGAAAGTCAGCGAATAGCCGAACGCAACCCAGAGGATCGAAATCACCGCGACGGCCGAAAGGCTCTGCGCCATGGTCGCCAGCACGTTCTTCTTGCGCACCATGCCTGAATAAAACAGTGCGAGTCCCGGGATGGTCATCATCAGCACGAAGGCCGTGGCCACGATCATCCAGGCGGTATCCGCGGCGCTGATGGTGGATGGTGCCGCAGCGAAGGCGGGTGTGGCGGCCGCCCAAGTCGTTCCCGCTGCAAAGAGCATCGTCGCAGCGCGCGCTGCCTGACGCGAAAGTGCCCCCATCATCGTCCCCCGGCTCAATCTTTCCTACCGTCATTGCGAGCGAAGCGAAGCAATCCAGAGGGCATCAAGAAAGACTGGATTGCTTCGTCGCTTCGCTCCTCGCAATGACGGAGTGAATGTGTTGCTTGTAACAGAACCTCAAAGCGCGTCGCTGTCGGTCTCGCCGGTGCGGATACGCAGGGCGTGATCGATCGGCGTCACGAAAATCTTGCCGTCACCGATCTGGCCGGTGCGCGCGCCCGAGGTAATGACCTCGACGGTCTTGTCCGCGAGCTCTGACGATACCGCGACCTCGATCCGCAGTTTTGGCAGGAAGTTCACGACATACTCGGCACCGCGATAGATTTCGGTATGGCCCTTCTGGCGTCCATAACCCTTGACCTCGGTCACAGTCATGCCGTGCACGCCGATCGCGGTCAGCGCCTGTCGGACTTCGTCGAGCTTGAAGGGTTTGATGATGGCGACGACAAGTTTCATGGTCCGGTCTCTTCACCCCTCGAATCGACAGCCCGGCAATTTCCGGATGAGCTTCCTGCCAAATCTGGCATCTTTCTGTGCAAATGGCACAAAAATGTTGCGCATCAAATGAAAAACATCGGGAAGTGCCGCCGGATTGTTGCCTGCGGTATAGGCTGACCACATTTTCGCGTGAACCGCGCTTCCGTCTTTCTGACTAACGATAATTCCGGCCGCAAGGCCGGCCATTTGGGGGAAAATTCATGTCGAACCGTTCGTGGTTTTTTGCCGCGGGAGATCAGCAGCAGGGGCCCTATTCCGAAGAACAATTGCGCGATTTCATCGCCCGCGGGTCTGTCAGGGCGGATACCTATGTCTGGACCGAGGGCATGGCCGCCTGGCAACGGGCGGGGGATGTCCCGGGTCTGCTGTCGGGCGGACCTCCCGGCGCGCCGCCCATGCCGCCGAGTCCGCGGACCGGTCAGGCCGTGGCGAATGCGGACGGCTACTCCGGCATTGCCCTGTCCGCCGATTTCAGCATCTGGGAGCTGGTCGGACGCGCGGTGATTTTCGTCATCGGCTTCCTTCTGGTGATCCCGGCGCCCTGGGTCGCCACGAGTTTCTATCGGTGGTTCGTCTCCTGCATACGGGTGCCGCAGCGGCCCAACCTCGGCTTTAGCGGTCAGCCGATGGATATCTGGTGGGTGTTCATGCTGCTCGCAGCATGCACGTACGCCGATTTCACCGGCATTCCCTTTGCCCGGCTGATCGTGATCCCTGCGGTGGCTTATCTGTCATGGATGACGGTCAAGTGGATCGTCGCCAACATCACCTCGAACGGACAGCCGCTCCAGTTGTCGTTTCTCGGCGACGCCTTGCACTACGTCGGCTGGTATGTGCTGCTGAGCATCTCGTTCATCACCATCATTGGGTGGGCATGGGTCACCACGGCCTGGACGCGATGGCTGTTCCGTAACATCGAGGGCACGCGCCGTGAGATCGTGTTCAACGCCAGCGGTCTCGACGTGCTGTGGCGGACGCTGGTGTTCGCGATCGGCTGCGCGTTCATCATTCCGATCCCGTGGGTGCTCGGCTGGTACACGCGCTGGTACATCTCGCAGATCGCGCTGGCGTCACGGGCATAATATGCAGCGAGCGGCTAGCGCCGCTCGCGCACCGACCCTTCCTGCGCCACCGACGCAACGAGCGTGCCGTCTGGCTTGAAGATCAGGCCGCGGGTCAGACCGCGGCCGTCCTGCGCGCTCGGTGAATCCTGCGCATAGAGCAGCCATTCGTCGGCGCGGAACGGGCGGTGAAACCACATGGCGTGGTCGAGGCTCGCCGGCATCATGCGCTTGTCGAACAGCGT
>JBQCIZ010000488.1:0-3037 GCA_051953235.1 Nitrobacter sp.
ACGAAACGCACGGACGGCGTTGCCAGCTCACGCGGCAACAGCACCGATGCCACCGCGACCACGTCGCGTGCGGATTTGGTCGCCCCACCGCCCCCGGCCGGGCCGTTGGTGTAGAGCGTCTCGACCTCGTTGCCGATCCGCACCGCTTCGCGAAAGTTATCGGTGCGGCCAACGACCCGAACACGAACTTCGTAGGGATCGCCGTTGCGCGCAGCCAGCGCGCTGCCATGAAGCGAATCCATACCGATCAGATCGAAGCGCAATTCGCTCGTCTGCACGCCTGTGAGTTGCAGTCGCTCGCGCCCGATGTCGAGCGCGAGCCGCCCGCGGGCCGCGGCACCCCGACCAGCGTAGGAAAACTGGGCCTCACCGATATAGCTGTCGATGTAACCGACCGAGACTTTCAGCGTATCGGGCCGCCGCGTGCCACGCCCGCCCTGAATGCGGACACGATCCGGACCGATCTCCTCAACGGTGACTTCGGAAAAGTCGGCGACCACATCGGGCTGGAGGTAGCGCTTGGGATCGTGGACCTCGTAGAGC
Organism: Nitrobacter sp.; assembly: GCA_051953235.1. Lineage (GTDB taxonomy): Bacteria > Pseudomonadota > Alphaproteobacteria > Rhizobiales > Xanthobacteraceae > Nitrobacter. Next base: position 544 of record JBQCIZ010000488.1, read on the forward strand.
AGTTGTTCCTTGCAGGTTCGCGCCGTGACGGCCCCGCCGGAGCCCTCGACCTTTGTGATGACCAGCGACCCGTCCTCGCCGACCTCCCCGATTGGAAAGCCAAGCCGCGCCAGCCCGTCGACGTCCTTGTATCCGGGATCGGCAAAATAGCCGCCAGTGATCTGGCCGGCGCATTCGAGCAGATGCCCGGCCACCGTGCCTTTGCCGAGCAGATTCCAGTCGTCCATCGCCCAGCCGAATGCGTCGATCATCGGCGCTAGGAACAGCGCGGGATCGGATGCGCGGCCCGTGATGACGACATCGGCGCCACCCTTCAGCGCCTCGGCCATGGGCGCCGCGCCAAGATAGGCATTGGCCGACAGCAGGCGATTGCCGAACTCTCCGACGGAGCCTTCGAATTCCATGATGGGGAGGTCGTGCGCCTTGCAGGCATCGAGCACATCGTCGCCGATCACGGCCGCGACCTTGAGTCCGCGCAGGCCAAGGGATTTTGCGATCTCCGCGGTCCTGCGCGCGGCCGCTTCGGGATTGGCCGCGCCCATGTTGGTGACGATCTTGATGCCTCTCGCCGCGCAGACCGGCAGCACCATCCGCATGCGCTCCTCGAGCAGCGGATCGTAGCCGCTCTGCGGGTTGGTCACGCGCGCCTGCTGCGCGAGCGCGACGGTGCGCTCGCCGAGACATTCGAACACGAGGTATTGAATGTCACCCTTCTCGGCGAGCTCCAGCGCGGGCTCGATGCGATCGCCGGAATAGCCTGCGCCGGATCCTATCCGCACCGTTCGCACGAGCGCCTCCGCGCGTTACTTCAGGCCGAAATAGGCGCGCCGCAGCGCCTCGTTGTCGGTCATCTCGGCGACCGTTCCGGAGAACCGGATGCGGCCGCCCTCCAGCACGAACACACGGGTCGCGACCTCCAGGAAACCGATGTTCTGTTCTGCGATCAGAAGCGCAAGGCCGTGTCCGCGCAGATCGGTGAGGACGCGAATGACTTCCTTGACGAACAACGGTGACAGGCCAGCCGAAGGTTCGTCCATCACGAGCAGCTTCGGCTCAGCCGCGAGCGCCTTGGCGATGCCGAGCATCTTGCGCTGGCCGCCCGACAGGCTCGATGCCGGGTTGCGCCGCTTGTCGCGCAGCACCGGAAAGATGCCGTAGAGTTCTTCCGCGCGTGCATTCGGGTTGGCATGCCCGAGCGCCTGTGCACCAACGCGCAGGTTCTCCTCGATGGAGAGATCGGGAAACACCGCGAGTTCGGACATATAGGTCATGCCGAGCCGCATGCGGTCGCTGGAGCGCATCCGCGTGACGTCCTTGCCGCCGAGCGTGATATGGCCTTGCCGGGTCTCGATCAATCCAACCAGCGTCTTCAGGAACGTCGTCTTGCCGGCGCCGTTGGCGCCGAGCAGCAGCACGGTCTCGCCGGGACGCACGTCGAGATCGACGCCCCACAGTACCTGCATGGTGCCATAGCCCGCATCGACGCCCGTGACGTGCAGCAGCGATGATGTCTCAGGCGGCATGCTCGCCTCCCAAAAACACTTCGACCACTTCGGGCACGGTCACGGCGACTGCGAGCGTGCCTTCGAAGATTTCCTTGCCGGCATTCATGACGATGACGCGATCGGTGATCTGCTCGATGAATCCCATCAGATGCTCGACCACGATGATGGCAAGGCCGCTCTGCGCCAGCGCCTTGATCTCTCCGGCGATCCAGTCGAGTTCGGTCGGATTGAGACCTGCCGCCAGTTCGTCGAGCAGCAGCAGCTTCGGCTGCGTCGCCAGCGCGCGGACGAGGTCGAGTGTCTTCTGCTGCACATTGGTCAGATCGCTCGCCGGACGGTTCGCGACATCCGTCAGGCGAAAGCGCTCCAGCAGATCGACCATCGGCAGGCCCTTGTCGCTGGCATTGCCGTAGGTGTGCGCAACCTCGACGTTCTGCCTGACCGTGAGCGACATGAACGGCTTAGGCACCTGGAAGGTGCGATTGATGCCGAGATGCACCAGCTTGTGCGACGCCATGCCACCGACCGGCGATTGCAGGAAGCTGACGCTGCCGACATCAGGCGCATAGAGGCCCGAGATGACATTGATGGCTGTGGTCTTGCCGGATCCATTGGGACCGACGAGACCCAGGATTTCGCCCGGCGAGACGTGAAAGCTCAGGCCGTCAAGCGCGTGGAATCCGCCGAAGCGCTTGACCACGCCGCTGATTTCGAGAAGGCGCTCGGACTCACGGGACATGCCAGCCTCGTCGTGTCGCGAGCGAGACCAGTCCCGCCGGCAGGAACAGCACCAGCGCCATGATCAACAGACCGTAGATCAGCTGAAAATATTGCGGCGTCGTGAAGCCGATCAGGTTGTAGATGCCGTAGAGGATGATGACGCCGATCAGCGGGCCGGAAATGGTGGCGACGCCGCCGAACAGCGCGAACACGATGGCGAAGATGCTGAAGTCGGCGCTGAAGACGTTATCCGGATAGAACACCGAGAC
>JBQCIZ010000489.1:0-4080 GCA_051953235.1 Nitrobacter sp.
GCCGGTTAAGCCGGCCGACGATGCGCCGCATCTGCTGCTGGTCGACGACGACCGGCGTATCCGCGATCTGTTGTCGCGCTTCCTCGCGAGCGAGGGCTATCGTGTCACCACGGCGATGAGCGCTAAGGATGCCCGCGCCAAGCTGCTCGGACTGCATTTCGATCTTCTGATCCTCGACGTGATGATGCCCGGCGAAACCGGCTTCGAACTTGCCCGCTTCATCCGCGCATCCTCCGCGGTGCCGATCATCATGCTGACAGCACGGCACGAGGCCGAGAGCCGGATCGAAGGTCTGCAGATCGGTGCGGACGACTACGTTGCCAAACCGTTCGAGCCGCGCGAATTGGTGCTGCGGATCGGCAACATTCTCAAGCGCGCGACGCCGCTGCCGGTGGCGCGTACCGAGACCGTCGCGTTCGGGCCTTACATCTATCATCTGGAGCGGGGCGAACTGCGGCAGGGCGAAGACGTCGTCCACCTCACCGACCGTGAGCGCGAGATGCTGCGTATTCTCGCCGCCGCGCCCGGCGAAACCGTTCCCCGCGGCGAACTGACCGGCGGCGGCACCGTCAACGAGCGCGCGGTGGACGTGCAGATCAATCGCCTGCGACGGAAGATCGAGCGCGATCCCGGCAATCCGCTGTTCCTTCAGGCGGTGCGCGGCGTCGGTTATCGCCTGGTCGCTGCGCCCTAGTGAATGTCATGAGCACGCTCGACACCGGCCTGACGCTGATCCGCACCGCGTCCCGGCGCGTGTCCGCGGCCAATGGACGGATGGGGCAGGCATTCAAGAACTGGATGCCGAAAGGGCTCTATGCCCGCGCGCTGCTCATCATGATCGTGCCGATGGTGGTGCTGCAGTCGGTGGTCGCCTTCGTATTCATGGAGCGGCACTGGAATACGGTCACGCGACGGCTGTCGCAGGCGGTAGTGCAGGACATCGCCGCGCTGATCGACGTCTACAAGGAATATCCGCAGGACAAGGAGCGCGTCGCGATCCGGCGCATCGCCCAGCAGCGGCTCGGGCTCGTGGTCGATTTCCTGCCGCCCGGCGATATGCCGCCGCCCGGACCGAAGCCGTTCTTCTCGCTGCTCGACCAGTCGTTGTCGGTGCAGATCGGACGCCAGATCGCCATGCCGTTCTGGATCTACACCGTCGGCCGCTCCAATCTCGTTGAGATCCGCATTCAGCTCGACGACGCGGTGATGCGGATCTTTGCCCAGCGCAGCGCCGCTTATGCGTCGAATTCGCAGATCTTCATTTTCTGGATGCTGGGCACGTCCTCGATCCTGCTGGTCGTCGCGGTGCTGTTCCTGCGCAACCAAATCCGGCCGATCCTGCGGCTCGCGGACGCCGCCGAAAGCTTCGGCAAGGGCCGCGACGCGCCGAATTTCAGGCCGCGCGGTGCGCGCGAGGTGCGGCGCGCGGCACAGGCCTTTCTCGAGATGAAGATGCGCATCGAGCGCAGCATCGAGCAGCGCACGGCGATGCTGGCCGGCGTGTCGCATGATCTCCGGACCATCCTGACCCGTTTCAAGCTGGAGCTGGCGTTGATCGGCGACAGCCCCGAAGTCGACGGCATGCGCAAGGACGTCGACGAGATGCATGGGATGCTGGAGGCCTACCTCGCATTCGCGCGCGGCGACAGCGGCGAGGTCGCGCAGCCGACCGACATGACGCGGGCGCTAGAGGAATTGCGCAGCGACGCCGAGCGCAACGGCCACGCCGCGACGGTGGCGTTTCAGGGGCTGCCGGTGGTCACGGTCAAGCCGGCGGCGTTCAAGCGCTGCCTTGGCAATCTGGTGTCGAATGCCGCGCGGCACGCCGACAAGATCGCGATCAGCGGCCATCGCGATCATCGCTGGCTCACGGTCACCATCGACGATGATGGTCCCGGTATTCCCCAGAGCATGCGCGAGGAAGTGTTCAAGCCGTTCCTGCGGCTCGACGATGCGCGCAACCAGGACGAGGGCGGAACGGGCCTGGGTCTCGCCATCGCCCGCGACATCGCGCGTTCGCATGGCGGCGACATCACGCTCGGCGACAGCCCGATGGGCGGCTTGCGCGCGACGGTGCGGGTGCCGGTGTAGCAGGGTACCGCGAATGAAGATCGAGATTTCTTTCGCAACTCAAGACAAGAATAAGATCTTCCGAATTTGGATATTTGGCGAAGATTTATCGCTGAAACTTCGCGAGACAGATTTAGCGCATCTTCCAATGAACGAAGTGGACAGAGCGACAATTTTTCTTTCCGTGCGCGTGAAGTCGAGACAGAAAGTTCGACGCACAGTAGCGATTATCAAAGAAGTGCTGAAGAAGCACAATCTCTTGGATGATGCGACGTTGACAACGGTGAACTAGACCCTACTTCGCCAGCTCTTTCGATCGCGCCGTCGCGGCGGCAACCGCACGCGTCATCAGTTCCTTCAGGCCATTCTCGCCCATCAGCACGCCGAGCGCCGCGGCGGTGGTGCCGCCCGGCGAAGTGACATTCTGGCGCAGCGTGGCGGCGTCGAGATCGGAGCGATGCAGCAACTCGCCGGAGCCGGCAACGGTCTCGCGGGCAAGTTTGGTGGCGAGGTCTGCCGGCAGGCCGGCCGCGACGCCGGCCCGCGCGAGTTCTTCGGCCAGCAGGAAGATGTAGGCCGGTCCCGAGCCTGACACGGCGGTGACGGCGTCCATCAAGGCTTCGTCATCGACCCATTCCACTGCGCCGGTGGCGCGCAGCAGCGCATCGGCGACGGCGCGCTGCCCGGCATCCACACCCTGCGCGGCGACCGCAACCGTGATGCCGCGGCCGATCGCGGCGGGTGTATTGGGCATGGCACGCACCACCGCTCCGCCGCAGGCTGCGCGCAAGGCGGCGATCGTCGTCCCCGCCATGATCGACACCACGAGCGTGCCCGGTCCGACCAGTGGCTTCAACTGCGAGGCAGCTTCGGCGAACATTTGCGGTTTCACCGCGACCACCAGCGCGGCGACGGGGCCGACGCTGCCGGCGGCGGGATTGAATTTCACGCCCTTGGCGGCGAGCGCACGGATCTCGTCGGAGGCGTGCGGTTCGATAACCGCAACCTGTCTTGCATCGAGGCCTTGCGCCAGCCAGCCGGTCAGCAACGCGCCGCCCATCTTGCCGGCTCCGGCCAGAACGAGGGAGCCGGAGAGATCAGTCAGCATCGTAGTTGGCGACGTCATCAAAAAATCCTGCGTCGTCCCCGCGAACGCGGGGACCCATAACCACTAACATTTCTAGGTGATGCGAACGATCGCAACAAGCGTCGTGGGAGGCCATCAGCATTGAGAGTATGGGTCCCCGCGTTCGCGGGGACGACACTTGAGGTGCTTGCTGGATCTTACGCTTCGCCCTCGGTGTCGAACATCGCCGCGGCCATCGCCTCGGTCGCCGACTTCCCGGCCCAGACCACGAATTGCAGAGCCGGATAATAGCGCTCGCAGGCGTGGATGGCGCCGGCCAGCATCGCCTCGCACTGCGCGTTCGATGCGACCAAGCCGTCCGGCAGCACCAGCGCCTGCCGGTACATGATCATGCCGGTCTGGGTCCAGATGTCGAAATGACCGACCCACAACTGCTCGTTGATCGCAGCGATGGTGCGCTGAACCTCGTTGCGGCGCGCGGCCGGAATTTTCATGTCGAAGGCGCAAGCGAGGTGCAGCGCTTCGATCTCGCCCATCCAGGTGAAGGTGATCTGGTAGTCGATCCAGCTGCCTTTCGAGATGATGGTGATCTCGTCGTCGCCCGAACGCTCGAATGCCCAATTGTTGGCAGCAGCGATATCCTCGACCACCGTCAACGGATTATTTTGGGAATCGATAGTGCCTTCGAGGAGCGACATGCCGTCTCGACCCTTGCTGTTGCCTGTGTTTGATACGCACGCACTGGATGGCGCTGGTGTTGTCACGCCGCGGCGGACGTCGATCTCCCGAGCGGCCCGTCTGCGGATCGGAGGAAGATCATGTCCTGCGCCGATCAAGTGATGTGATTTGCGGAATCGGCGCAACGCCACCACGAGTCCGTCCACAGGCAAAGCGCGCGTCGTCCACAACTGATCGTGCGGCAT
>JBQCIZ010000490.1:0-2577 GCA_051953235.1 Nitrobacter sp.
GGCGTCGACCGCAGGCTTCACGCGTGCGTCCACCGCCTGCACCGCCTTGTCGCCGCGCACTTCGCAGCCGGCGTCGATCAGCATGTCGACCAGCGGTTTCAGGGTTTTCGGCGCACCGGCGCGATCGACCAGCAGCGTTTCCGCCGCGCCGCAGACACCGGGGCGGCGCATCTTGGCGTTCAGCACGATCGACTTCGCCATGTCGAGATTGGCGTCGCGATCGACGTAGACGTGATTGACGCCTTCGAGATGCGCGAACACCGGCACACGCGCTTCCGCCTCGACGCGCGCGACGAGACTTTTCCCCCCGCGCGGCACGATCACATCGATGCCGCCGTTCAATCCGCTCAGCAGCAATCCGACCGCGGCACGATCGCGGGTCGGCACCAGCGTGATCGCCGCTTCCGGCAATCCCGCTTCGCGAAGACCCTGTACGAGACATTCGTGAATCGCGCGGCACGATCTGAAACTGTCGGAGCCGCCGCGCAGGATCACGGCGTTGCCGGACTTCAAACACAGCACGCCGGCATCGGCGGCGACGTTGGGACGGCTTTCGAAGATCACGGCGACCACGCCGAGCGGCACGCGGACGCGCTCGATGGTCATGCCGTTCGGGCGCTGCCAGCGTTCGGTGACCTTGCCTACGGGATCGTCGATGTCGCGCACCACCTTGATGCCGTCGGCCATCGCATCGACGCGCGCCTGCGTCAGCGTCAGGCGATCGACGAAGGCGGAGGTGGCGCCACCAGCGCGGGCCTCGGCAACGTCCTCTGCATTGGCCTTGAGGATCGCGGCTGCGTTGGCGCGGATCGCGCGCGCCATCGCATCGAGCGCCTGATTCTTCTGCTCCGGCGAGGCAAGACCGAGCACGCGCGCGGCGGCACGCGCCTGCGTTGCGAGGTCGCTCATCAGGGCCGGCAAATCGGCAGGCGCGTCGATCGCCTTCAGGGAGGCCGTCATGACAGTTCCGTTTTGACTTAAGGTCATGTCCTAGCACAGAAATTTGCGCCCGGCGAGGCATCGAGCGGCAGACCTGCCCTGTGGCCGCAAAATGATGCGGCAAACCCAAGGCAGCCGGGTTTGAGGTGGCGTGCCTTGCGACGAAATCAAGGCACTCGGCCATTGGCCGATCGAGCCCCCGCCGGCTCGCAGATTATCCCGGAAATACAACCTGAGATTGTATGACGGAGGAGTGCGACCACCTTCGCCAGGATCAGGTCGCGGTCAGTTCCTCCTGACCGCTCGGCTTGCCGCCGGCCGGCGCGAACATGCTGAGCGCGAACCACGCGCGGAAGGCCGCGGCGTCGCGGCGCGATCCGTCGAGGCGGAGCCGGTCCTCGCGCACGGCCTGATCGATCGTGACATGGCCGAGCCAGATCTCGGTCAGCAATCGCAGGCTTCCGCTGACGAACAGATTCACCTCGAAGCCCGGATCCTTGTAGCAGAGATCGACGGCGTCGCCTTCGAACACCAGCCAGTAGCAACGCTGGTTGGCCGGCACGCCTGAAAACCTGAACTCGGTGACATAGCGGTGCTCGCGGCTGGTGATGCGGCTCGCGACGTTGCGCCGGACATCCCACATCAAAAGGTTCGGATCGAGATTGCCGGGATCGAGATGGTCGTGGCGCAGCCAGCGCTGCGCCCACAGCCCCATGCCTTCGATGACCGGAAACAATTCCTTGCCCGCCGGCGTCAGATGATATTCGGCGCTGCCGCTGGCGCCGCTGCGGCGCTCAATGATTCCGGCATGCTGCAACTCCCGCAGCCGCCGCGCCAGTAGCGCCGACGACATCCGCGGCACGCCGCGCTGCAGATCATTGAAGCGGACGCTGCCGCACAGCAGTTCGCGGATCACGAGCGGCGTCCATCGTTCCGCCAGCACCTCGGCGGCAATCGCGATCGGGCAGAACTGGCCGTAACCCCTGGTCTCGCGCATGCCGGGACCTTACGCCCGTGCGCCGGGTCCGGGCAACTTCACATATTGAAGTTGAGGTCCGGCGGCGCCGCGGCAGGATACCCGCACCATCCGGCAACAGGAGCGTGCCATGACCAAGTATCTCGACCTTCAGGCGCTCGTGCAGATCATCGGACCGCGGTTCGCGGAAGGCGCTGCGGAGCGCGATGCGGGGGATGTTTTCGTTGCGGACCATTACGATGTGCTGAAGCAGCACAAGGTGTTTTCCGCGCTGGTGCCAGCGGAACTCGGCGGCGGGGGCGTCTCGCACAGCGCCATGTGCCGCTTCCTGCGTCAGCTCGCGCACTACTGTCCGTCCACGGCGCTCGCGCTGTCGATGCATCAGCATCTCGTAGCGGCCGCCGTCTACAATCATCGCAACGGAAAGCCGGGGCAGAGACTGCTGGAGAAAGTCGCGGCGTCCGAAGTCGTTCTGATTTCCACCGGCGCCAACGACTGGCTGGAGTCGAGCGGTCTTGCGGCGCGCGCCGACGGCGGCTTCCGCATCAATGCGCGCAAGCCGTTCGGCAGCGGCTCGCCGAAAGGCGGCGTGCTGATGACCTCGGCGCCGTTCGAGGATCCGAAGGAAGGATGGCAGGTGCTGCATTTCGCGGTGCCGTTCA
>JBQCIZ010000491.1:0-3376 GCA_051953235.1 Nitrobacter sp.
GCGATCCCCGATGCCCTTGCGGCGCAGGCGCGAACGATGGCCGAGACAATCGCGACCGCGCTCGATTACGTCGGCGTACTGGCCGTGGAGATGTTTGTGGTGCCCGGCGCGAACGGGCCAACGCTGCTCGTCAACGAGATCGCGCCGCGCGTGCACAATTCAGGACACTGGACGCTGGACGGCGCATCGATCTCGCAATTCGAGCAGCACATCCGCGCGGTCGCGGGCTGGCCGCTCGGCAAGCCGGTGCGTCATGGCGACGTCACCATGACCAACCTGATCGGCGACGACATTCTCGATTACGGACGATGGCTCACCGTGCCCGGCGCGACGGTGCATCTCTACGGCAAGGGCGCGCCGCGACCCGGCCGCAAGATGGGCCATGTGACGGAAGTCAAACAGTCCAAATGAAAAACGGCGAGATCATTCTCGGAATTCATTGCGGGCCTCACGATTCGTCGGCTGCACTGTTTCGCGACTACGATCTTCTAGCAGCCATTCAACTCGAGCGACTGACCCGGAAAAAGGGCGATGGGAACGCCTTTCCGGATGCCTGCATCGACGAGGTGCTGTCGATCGCCGGCCTGACAAGACAAGACGTCGACGCCGTCATCATGAGCCGCATGCTGTTCGAGGCGCGCTATTGCCGGCGCGTGCCGGGCATCGGCGAGCGGCTCGCCACGATGATGCGGCGTTCGAAAGGAAAATACTTTCGCTACGTGATCGGCGAAATCGACCGCACGCATTCGCACGATTATGCCGCGATGTTCGATTTCGACGCATTCCGGCGGGACTACGGTTTTCGTCCCGATACGCATATCGGCTTTGCCAACCACCACGAATGCCACGCACTGCCGACGCTGTTCTACGGCGGCTGGCAGGATGCACTGCTGGTGACGGCGGATGGCGGTGGAGACAAGGTAAACTACAGCCACCGCCATTTTTCCAACGGCAAGATCAAGACGATCTACGGAGGCAACGAGACCGATTTCCTGCCGAAACCGGTCGACAGTCTCGGCCGCGCCTATAGCGCAGCCACGCTTGCGCTCGGCTTTCGGCCCAATCGCCACGAAGGAAAGCTGACGGGACTGGCCGCATTCGGCAACCCCGTTTTCTACGACAAGCTGGCGTCCTTTTTCGATGTCGACGAGAACGGCCGGGTTCATTCGCGTTTTCGCGGATATACCCACATGAAGCGCACGATGGCGAGCCTTGCGAAACAGGGCCGGCGCGAAGATGTCGCGGCGTCGATTCAGAAAGTCGTCGAAGACGTCATGCTGCGATCGGTCGGCACGCTGTTGAAGCGATACCCGAGCCGCAATCTCGGACTGGCCGGCGGGCTGTTCGCCAACGTCAAGCTCAACCGGTTGCTCGCCGAGAGTTTCGCTCTCGATGAGATTTTTGTCTTTCCGGCAATGGGCGATGAAGGACTGACGATCGGCGCGGCGCTGTTTCATCTGCTCGAGCGCGACGGCATGCCCGCGTGGCTCCGGCAGCGGCGGCCGCTCGGACCCGTGCTGCTCGGCCGCGACTACACCGAGGCGATCGATCAATCGCTCGCTGCCAATCCGCTGGTTCGCCTTGTCTCCGAAGATCCGCTGGACACAGCCGCCGACCGCCTGGCCGCGGGCGAGATTGGCGCAATCTACACAGGCAGAATGGAGTTCGGGCCCCGCGCCCTCGGCGCGCGCTCGATCCTTGCCAACCCGTCGCGCCGCGATACGCATGACGTTCTCAACGATCGGCTGTCGCGCACCGAGTTCATGCCGTTCGCACCTGTGGTGATGGCCGAGAAGGCCGCCGAGGTCTTCGACGTTACCCGAGTCAATGCTCGCGCCTGCGACTACATGACAATCGCCACCAACGTGCACGAACCCTGGCGCAAGCGCATCGCGGCGGTGGTCCATGTCGATGGCTCGGCACGGCCGCAGATCATCCGCCAGGCGGACAACCCCTTGTATCACGGCATTCTGCAACGGTTCGAAGCGAAAACCGGCCTACCCGTACTGGTCAACACCAGTTTCAACGTCCACGAGGAGCCCATCGTCAACACGCCCGCCGAATGCGCACGCGCCCTGACGGACGGCCGCATCGATTTCGTGGTGACGACGAAGGGCGTCTATCAGCGGGTCGCATGAGCGGCCCTGCGCCGATTGTTGCTAAGGCAAAAATCGGCGCCACTCCCGCTCGAACGGTCCGAGCGGCAAGAGCCGCCGATCGCAGCTCTTGCCGACTTTCCGCCTAGTTGCCCGCAACGACACCTTGCGGCTCGTCGCTCAGCCAGCGATAGACAACGCCGCCGATGATGCCGCCGATCAGCGGCGCGACCCAGAACAGCCAGAGTTGCTGCACGGCCCAGCCGCCGACGAACAGCGCGGGGCCGGTGCTGCGCGCCGGGTTCACCGACGTATTGGTGACGGGAATGCTGACGAGGTGGATCATCACGAGCGCGAGCCCGATTGCCAGCGGCGCGAAGCCGGCCGGCGCCTTGCCGTGGGTCGATCCCATGATGACGAACAGGAACATCGCCGTCATCGTTACTTCGGTGATGAAGCCGACAATGAGGCTGTAGTGGCCCGGCGAATGCTCGCCATAGCCGTTCGAGGCAAAACCCTTGGCAACGTCAAAGCCCGGGGCCCCGCTGGCAATCACATAAAGCAGCGCCGCAGCAGCCACCGCACCGATGACCTGGGCGATGATGTAGGGAATTACCTGCCCCGCCGGAAACCGGCCGCCGGCGGTCAGGCCCACCGTGATTGCCGGATTGAGGTGGCAACCCGAAATATGCCCGATCGCATAAGCCATGGTGACGACGCTGAGGCCGAAGGTGAAGGCAACGCCAAGCAGCCCGATCCCGACCTGCGGAAAGGTTGCAGCGAGAACCGCGCTGCCGCACCCCATAAAGGTCAGCCAGAATGTGCCGATCAATTCGGCCGCGCATTTCCTGACGTCCATGTCTTACCTCCATTGATTGACGGGAATCGCCCGCCCAGCCCGGGAACCATAGGAACCGGCTGTGACCCATTTCTGAACCTTTTTGGGGTGGCGGGAGGCGTGAATCCCCTGAAATCTATGGAAACCGGGGCTGACAAAGCGGCCTGCAGCCGGTGGACATTCCCGTTTTGATCTGTTACATCGGCGCCCTTGACGCTGAGGGCATGGCCTTTGTCGGCCCCCTGCTGTCTGCCGAATTCACAATACGTGCAATTGGAAGAGGATGCCGCGTGCAGGTTCTCGTTCGCGATAACAACGTCGATCAAGCCCTCAAGGCGCTGAAAAAGAAGATGCAGCGCGAAGGGATTTTCCGCGAGATGAAGCTTCGCGGTCACTACGAAAAGCCCTCCGAGAAGAAGGCCCGCGAGAAGGCGGAAGCCGT
>JBQCIZ010000492.1:0-6612 GCA_051953235.1 Nitrobacter sp.
CCAGATCGACGATGTCGAATGGTCGGCGGAAGACGGGACCCGCAGCGAGATGGATTATCTCTGCCGCATCGTCGAGGCCGTCATCAAGGCGGGCGCGACCACGGTGAACATTCCCGATACCGTCGGCTACACCACGCCCGACGAATACACGAACTTCATGCGCACATTGATCGAGCGCGTGCCGAACTCCGACAAGGCGGTGTTCTCGGTTCACTGTCACAACGATCTCGGCATGGCGGTGGCGAATTCGCTCGGCGGTATTTTGGGCGGTGCGCGCCAGATCGAATGCACCGTCAACGGCATCGGCGAGCGCGCAGGCAACGCCGCGCTCGAGGAAGTCGTGATGGCGATCAACGTGCGCAACGACAAGTATCCGTACTGGAACAAGATCGACACGACCATGCTGACGCGCGCGTCGAAGATGGTGTCGGCCGCGACCTCGTTCCCGGTGCAGTACAACAAGGCGATTGTCGGCCGGAACGCCTTTGCGCACGAGAGCGGCATCCATCAGGACGGCGTGCTCAAGGACGCCTCGACCTACGAGATCATGCGGCCGGAGACGGTCGGCGTGAAACAATCGTCGCTGGTGCTCGGCAAGCATTCGGGCCGTCACGCCTTCGTCCACAAGCTGGAAGAGCTGGGCTACAAGCTCGGCCAGAACCAGCTCGAGGATGCGTTCGCGCGGATGAAGGCGCTCGCCGATCGCAAGAAGGATATCTACGACGAGGACATCGTTGCGCTCGTTGACGAGGAAATGGCTGCGTCGCACGACCGCATCAAGCTGGCGTCGCTGACGGTGATCGCGGGCACCCACGGGCCGCAGCGCGCGACCATGAAGCTCACGGTCGATGGTCAGACCCGGATCGAGGAGGCCGAGGGCAACGGTCCGGTCGATGCGGTGTTCAACTGCATCAAGCGGCTGGTGCCGCACGAGGCCAAGCTCGAATTGTATCAGGTGCACGCGGTGACCCAGGGCACCGACGCGCAGGCCGAGGTGTCCGTGCGTCTCAGCCACGACGGCCGTGCGATGACCTCGAAGGCCGCCGATCCGGATACGCTGGTGGCGTCCGCCAAGGCCTATCTCGGCGCGCTCAACAAGATCGTCATGAAGCATCAGCGCGACGTGCCGTCGGCCGCCGTCGCAAGCTGATTGCTGCCGGGATAAAAGCTCGGGCGCGGCGCTTCGGCGCCGCGCCTTTTTGTTGTTGAGATGAAATAAGCTGCGAAGGCCACCGATTGGAATGGTTTCCCAATTCGGTCCGGGTTTGCAGGTATATTTGGGAATTCTGAAACGCCTGTTGCGGATATCGTCCGGCCGGACAATCGGCAGGATTGATCTGATGGCGACTTCTTCTTTCGATCTGGAAACCCTCACGCCCAAACATCAGGGCGGGACCCCCGCTGCCAATGCCTTGCTGCGCCGCGTCGATCTGACGACGCTCCGGCTGTTCATCGCGATCTGCGAGGAAAAGAACCTGACACGCGCGGCGTCGCGCGAAGGGATAGCAGCATCCGCCGTCAGCAAACGGATGCACGACTTCGAGGCTGCGTTCGGCGTCACCTTGTTCGCACGATTGTCCAAGGGCATGGCGCTGACGCCGGCCGGCGAGGCGCTGCTACATCACGCGCGGGTGACGCTGCTGAATGTCGAAAAGATCGCGGTGGAACTTGCGGAATACTCCAACGGTGTGCGCGGGCACGTCCGCATGCTGGCCAACCTCTCGGCCATCGTGCAGTTCCTGCCCGAGGATCTGTCGCAGTTTTTCAGCGCGCATGGACTGCTGCGGGTCGATTTGCAGGAGCGCGCCAGCGCGGCTGTGGTCAAGGGCGTGGAGGAGGGCGTTGCCGAGATCGGTATCTGCTCGGGCGAGGCCGAAACCCGCAGCCTCGAGACATTCCACTATCGGCACGACGATCTCGTGGTGGTGGTTCGTCCGGACCATCCGCTGGCCGCCAGTCAGAAGATCGGTTTCGCCGATACGCTCGATTTCGATCACGTCGGGCTTCATGCCGCGAGTTCGATCTATTTGCGAACGCAATATGCCGCGGCGCAGGCAGGGAAGTCGTTGCGCCTCAGAATCCACGTGCCGGGTTTCGACGCGGTCTGCCGGATGGTGCAGGCCAACATGGGTGTCGGCCTTATTCCGGACCGTGCGTTCAATGTGATCGGGCGGGGCATGAATCTGAAGGCGGTTCCGCTGACCGATTCCTGGGCCAGACGGGACCTCGTGATCGTCGTCCGCCACGCCGACAGCCTGTCATCGACCGGCCGGCTGATGTTGAAGCATCTTCGTGCGGCAGAGCCGCAGCCGGAGAGCCGTGCGACAGCAGGTTTCTCCCGTTCGCGCCTTGCGAACGCCTAGTTAGGCGATCGCGACTGGCGCGACAGGCTTTTCTGTTGCTCAGTCCGGGCCGGCGAATGGCCGCCAATGCCATGATGCCGCATTCTGCGGTGCACCCAGATTTGCTAGGGCTATCCATCTGCAAGGGGTGAGTAGCCTTTGTAAAGGGCGAGTAGCCTTGGCGGCCGATCATCTGTATTGGTTCGCCCCTGGTGGATTGCGGATCGGCAGCAGCCGTTTCGAGACAAGAAAATGGGAGGAAACATGCGCAAGATCATTCTCGCGGCTGCGTCAGTCGCCGCACTGGCCCTGGCGGGGCCCGCGTTCGCGGACGATCCGATCGTCATCAAATTCAGCCATGTCGTCGCGCCGAATACCCCGAAGGGACAGGCTGCGCTGAAGTTCAAGGAACTCGCCGAGAAATACACCAACGGCAAGGTCAAGGTTGAGGTCTATCCGAACTCGCAGCTCTACAAGGACAAGGAAGAGCTCGAGGCGCTGCAACTCGGCGCGGTCCAGATGCTTGCGCCATCGAACTCGAAGTTCGGGCCGATCGGCGTCAGGCAGTTCGAGGTGTTCGATCTGCCCTACATCCTGCCCGACCTGCAGACGCTGCGCAAAGTCACCGACGGCCCGCTCGGTGCCAAGCTGCTCAAGCTGCTCGATGACAAGGGCATGACCGGCCTCGCCTACTGGGACAACGGCTTCAAGCAGATGAGCTCCAACAAGAAGCTCGTCGCGCCGGCCGACTACAAGGGACAAAAGTTCCGCATCCAGTCATCGAAGGTGCTGGACGCCCAGTTCCGTGCGCTCGGCGCCATACCGCAGGTGATGGCGTTCTCGGAAGTCTACCAGGCCCTCCAGACAGGAGTCGTGGACGGTCAGGAGAACACCTGGTCGAACATCTACACCCAGAAGATGCACGAGGTGCAGAAGTACATCACCAACACCAATCACGGGTACATCGGTTACGTCGTGGTCGTGAACAAGAAGTTCTGGGATGGCCTGCCGGCCGACATCCGCGCGGAATGCGAAAAGGCGATGAAGGAGGCCACGGCCTTCGGCAACGGCCAGTCGGCGAAAGAAAACGAGGAGGCGCTCGAGGAAATCAAGAAGTCGGGCAAGACCGAGATCGTCACGCTCACCAAGGAGCAGGACGAGGCGATGCGCAAGGCTCTGCTGCCGGTCTACAAGGACGTGGCGAAGCGTGTCGGTCAGCCGCTGATCGACGAATTCCTGAAAGAGACCGGCCGAAGCCCGATGAACTGACGATCGGCGGCCTCCGGATATTCCGGAGGCCGCTTTTCCGCTCCGGGGATGGTCCGTCGGGCCGAAGGGAGCAATCACGGTCATGCCGCTGTCAGGAGATAGCGGCTGATTGTTATGGGGGACCTGATGTTTTTACGCATCCTCGACAGGCTCGAGGAGATCCTGATCGCGACGCTGATGGCGGCCGCGACCCTGATCATCTTCGTGGCCGTCGCGCACCGCTATCTTCTCGGCATCCCGTTCCTGTATCCGATCCTGTTTCCGATCGACCTGTCATGGGCGCAGGAGTTGTGCATCTACATGTTCGTCTGGGTGGCCAAGTTCGGCGCCGCCTACGGCGTGCGCACCGGCATCCATGTCGGTGTTGACGTTCTCGTCAACAAGCTGAAGTCGCCGTGGCGGAATGCCGTCGTGATGTTCGGTCTGTTCGGCGGCGCGTTTTTCACGTTCGTCATCGGCACCATGGGGGCGAAGTTCGTCTACGGACTGTCCGGAACCGATCAGGTCACGCCCGACATGGAGCTGCCGAGCTGGATCGTCTATCTCTGCATTCCTCTCGGCTCCTACCTGATGTGCTTCCGCTTCCTTCAGGTCGCCTGGTCGTATTGGCGCACAGGTGAGCTGCCGCATCACGACCATGCCCATGTCGAGGGGGTCGATATCGAAGAGCCCGGCATCGGCGCTGCGGAGGTGACGCGATGAGCAGCCTCATCATCTTCACGCTGCTGATCGCGCTCATGCTCACGGGCATGCCGATCTCGATCGCGCTCGGTCTGACGGTGCTGACCTTCATCTACACGATGACCCACGTGCCGACCGAGTCGGTGGCGCTGAAACTGTTCACCGGCATCGACAATTTCGAGATCATGGCGATCCCGTTCTTCATTCTTGCCGGTAATTTCCTGACTCACGGCGGCGTCGCGAGACGCATGATCAAATTCGCGACCACCATGGTCGGGCACTGGTATGGCGGCCTCGGTCTTGCCGGCGTGATGGCCTGCGCGCTGTTCGCAGCGGTTTCGGGCTCGTCGCCGGCCACGGTGATTGCGATCGGCTCGATCATGATGCCGGCCATGGTCAAGCAGGGATTTCCCAAGCGGTTCGGCGCCGGCGTCATCACAACTTCCGGTGCGCTCGGCATTCTGATCCCGCCATCCATTGTGATGGTCATCTATTGCGTCGCCACCGGCGGCAGCATCGCGCTCGATCCGGCCGGCAACCGCGTGTCGTCGGCCTCCGTAGGCCAGATGTTCATTGCCGGCGTCATTCCCGGCCTGATGCTGGCTTTCCTGCTGGGCATGACGACCTTCTATCGCGCCTGGAAGAACGACTATCCGCGGTTGCCGCGCGCGAGCTGGGCGGAACGCTTCGACGCCTTCCGCAAATGCGTCTGGGGTCTGCTGTTGATCCTGATCGTGCTCGGCGGCATCTATGCCGGCCTGTTCACGCCGACCGAGGCCGCCGCCGTCAGCGCGGTCTATGCTTTCGTGATCGCGGTCTTCGTGTATCGCGACATGTCGCTCAAGGACGTGCCGAGGGTGCTTCTCGGTTCGGCCAACATGAGCGCGATGATTCTCTACATCATCACCAACGCGGTTCTGTTCTCGTTCCTGATGGCGAACGAGAATATTCCGCAGCAGATCGCCAACTGGATCACCTCGGTCGGTGTCGACTGGATCGTGTTCCTGCTGGTGGTCAATGTGTTGCTGCTCGTCGCGGGCAACTTCATGGAAGCGTCCTCGATCGTGCTGATCATGGCGCCGATCCTGTTTCCGGTCGCCGTGAAACTCGGCATTCATCCGGTGCATCTCGGCATCTTGATGGTGGTCAACATGGAGGTCGGCATGTGCCACCCGCCGGTCGGCCTCAATCTTTATGTCGCATCGGGAATCGCCAAGATGGGCATCACGGAGTTGACCATCGCGGTGTGGCCGTGGCTGCTGACGATGCTGATCTTCCTCGGCCTCGTCACCTACATCCCGGAGATATCGCTCTGGCTGCCGCACGTGCTTGGCATGCTCTGAGATGTTTCCGCTTGTATAATTGTGGCGAACGGCGTCGCGGCAGGAGAACGTTTCTTGCCAAGATGTAATTTGCGCGGCGCGTTGTGCGCACCCATCTTCATCGGACCTTGCAAAGGAGGTTCCGATGAAGACAGCTCTTCTCGCCGGCGTCGCAGCGCTCGCCATCGCCGGCTCGACCGCCGTGTATGCGCAGCATCGCCCCTGGTTCCATGAGCACGTCCGGATCAGTCCGGAGGACAGGGCGGCCTTCGCGGATGCACGGATCGCCGCGGTTCATGCCGGACTGACGCTCACGCCCGATCAGGAAAAGCTGTGGCCGCCGGTGGAGCAGGCGGTGCGCGATTTCGCCAAGTTGCGGATCGACCGCGCCAATGCACGCATGCAGGCGAAGAAGGATGACGCACAGGAGCAGCAGGCGCTCGCCGATCCGGTGGCGCGGTTGCGGCAACGCGCCGAGCGGATGGGCGATACAGCGGCGGCCCTGAAGAAGATCGCCGATGCCGCCGATCCGCTCTACAAGACCCTCGACGACGGCCAGAAGCGCCGCCTGATGATGCTGACCCGCATGGAGCGCCGGTTTGGCGGCGGAGGATGGCATCGCCACCGCTTCGAGCGGGACGGCGATCGTTTTGACCGCGATCATGACCGCTTCGAGCACGGCGATCGGAACCGCGACCGGGTCGAACCGGGCGGCTGGCGCGACGACCAGGACTCGGGGCCGCTCTGACCGTCCAGAGGAGCCTCCAGGGCCGCGAAGAAGCCGCTGGATTCCGGCGGCTTTTTCGTATTTTGCGATCCTGGCCGGGGCAGGGGAAAAGCATCGCCGCCTTGCTGGACATCGCCGGTTCGCCCTGCTAAACGACCCCCCGTCCCGCAAGGGATTTCCGGATCAGTTTCGGGCGATTAGCTCAGTTGGTAGAGCAGCTGACTCTTAATCAGCGGGTCGTAGGTTCGAGCCCTACATCGCCCACCATCCA
>JBQCIZ010000493.1:0-3775 GCA_051953235.1 Nitrobacter sp.
TCGATGGCGCGGTCGGTTTCCGAGGACGCGCGATCCGCGAGATCGGGATGATTGACGTTTTCTTCCTGCAGCGTCTGCAGGGTGACCTTCGATTCGCGAAGGATCTCGTCCTTCCATGCCAGCAGCTTGGCGCGGAAATAGTCGCGCTGCCGATCGTTCATGAAAGGCTCTTTTTCGGTGGGCTTGTAATTCTTCAGCTTTTCCAAAGGCGTTCCACGATCCCTGCAAAGGCGCCGGAAACCGTCCGGCTGCGGCGGAGCTTATATAGCGGTGGCTTGTGACAGACAATATCGCCGCTGGGGACAGCTCCACCGAAACGCGCCGGGCTCAGTATCCGACCGTAAAGCGCTGCCGGGGATGAGCTGGCCGCTCGATTTCATCGGCAAGCGCAACTGCGAAATCCTCAAAGGAAATCCAGCTTTTTCCGTCCATTCCGGTGAGAAGCCGGTCGGTCCCGAGCCGGAACCTGCCCGTCCGCTCACCGGCGACGAATAGCGCCGAGGGCGACAGGAACGTCCAGTTCAGCCCGGTTTGTTGCCGCAACAGGCCGAGGAACTCGCCGCCCTTCTCTGCCTCCGCCTTGTATGCCACGGGGAAATTCGGCGTTGAGACCAAAGTGACGCCGGGGGCGACCTCGAGGCTACCGGCGCCGCCGACCACGAGATAGCGCGGCACGCCGGCCTCCCGCACCGCACCGATCAGCTTGGCCGGGTCGCTCGCCAGAAAGTGCACCGCGCTGACGGCGGCATCATGTCCGGCGAGCAGCCGCGCCATGGCCGGCTGGTCGAACAGGTCGCCCTTGACGGCCGTGACGCCCGGCTGCGCCGCGACCTGCTCCGGATGGCGAACGATCGCCGTGACAACATGACCGCGCCGGACCAGTTCCGCCACGATCCGCGAGCCTGCATTTCCCGAGGCGCCAATGACTGCGATTTTCATGAGGTTATCCCCTTCTTTACATCCGATGTGGTATCTATTGGTGACTAGATAGCGAAAAGAACCCAAGTGTTAAGAACGCACTTCAATGCCATCTGATAACCTACGAGTAACCCGATGAAATCCGCGAATGTGTATGCCGCCGATTGCCCGACGCGACAGATCCTGGATCGCGTCGGCGACAAGTGGGCGGTGCTGATCCTGCTGCTGCTCTACGACGAGCCGGCGCGCTTCAACGGACTGCGCCGCACGATCGACGGCATCTCGCAGAAGATGCTGTCGCAAGTGCTGAAGAGTCTGGAGCGGGACGGACTGGTGCATCGCCACGCGATCGCGACCGTGCCGGTCACGGTGGAGTATTCCATCACAGCGCTCGGCAAGACGCTGGCGAAAGCCGTCGATCCCCTGCGGGCCTGGGCGGAGCACAATCTGAAAGAGGTCACCGCCGCACAGCGGCGCTACGACGCGCGCAGCAAATCTGCGGCGGCGTGAGGTACCCTGTTTGTTGGCAGAGCATCGGCGTGATCGGATAGATCGAAGGTCTCTCCGTCATTCCGGACGGCTTGCACCGCAAGCCGATCCGGAATCCAGAAATCCATGATGCAATTGATCTGGCTGGATTCCGGGTTCGTCGCTTCGCGACGCCCCGGAATGACGGAGAGATTGTCTTCGCTGCTCTTAATACTGGCCGGCTTTTGCGAGCTCGACCTCGACCCGCAGTTCGATCTCCGACAGCACGGCGTCGAGACCCGGATCGCCCGACGACGACTTCAGATCGGCCGCCGCGGCCCGCAGCCGTGTCACCGTCGAAGGATCGAAATTGCCCGCCAGCAAGCCGATCTTGAGATCGTCGAGCACGTCGAGCGCGCCCTTCCCCCGCTGCACCGAGCGCTTGCGCCGCTCGGCCGGATCTTCCTCGACACCCTGCAGCGCCAGCAGCGCATCGATATTCGCGGTCGCCTTCGGCGCAGTGGCAGCCCGATTTTCCGTGGTCGAAGTCAGGTCCGGCAGGGAAAACCCGCTCCCGCCGGATCGACGCGTCGTGGAGGTCTTGGTCCCCAGCGTGGTGCCGTTCGGTCCATAAATTCGCATTGCGTCTCTCACCGGTTGTGATGGTCACGAACCGCGCCACGCCGGCCCGGGAGGCCGGCGCTCTCCATGAATGCGCGCGCCGGATGGTCCCGCAGGAACCGTGGCCCGCTCGTGGTTAACGAAGCGTAAACAGCCCGGCAAAAACTGCCGGGGACGGCAAGTTTGCCTTGGGAGCGAAACTCTCCGACCGCGCCACCTCTCGAAATCCTGCAGCTAAATCAGCCGCCTGCGTCGCGAGGCGCGATGGCACGGCCCTCGCATGGTTAATGCCGGGTGATCGTCATGGGAGTGGCGGCCAGCCGGACCAAACCCTCAGCGGGGAGCAGAGGATGACTGGCGTTGGTATTTCAAGGACCGTCCGGACCGTTTGCGCGGCGCTCGCCGTGCTGGCGGCGCTGGGCACGTCGGCGCACGCGACCTCGCGGATCAAGGATCTCGCGAACATCGAAGGCGTGCGGCAGAACCAGCTGATCGGCTACGGCCTCGTGGTCGGCCTCAACGGCACCGGCGACACCCTCAACAACATTCCCTTCACCAAGCAGTCGCTGCAGGCGATGCTCGAACGCATGGGCGTCAACATCCGCGGCGCCACCATCCGCACCGGCAACGTCGCCGCCGTCATGGTCACCGGCAACCTGCCGGCCTTCGCCACCCAAGGCACCCGCATGGACGTCACGGTGTCGGCAATGGGCGACGCCAAGAGCCTGCAAGGCGGCACCCTGCTCGTCACCCCGCTGCTCGGCGCCGACGGCAACGTCTATTCGGTGGCGCAGGGCTCGCTCGCGATCGGCGGCTTTTCCGCGGAAGGCGCCGCCGCCAGCGTCACCAAGGGCGTGCCGACCAACGGCCGCATCGCCAATGGCGCCATCGTCGAACGCGAAATCGAGTTCGCGCTGAACAAGATGCCGAACGTGCGGCTCGCGCTGCGCAACGCCGACTTCACCACCGCCAAGCGGATCGCGGCCGCCGTCAACGACTTCCTCGGCACCAAGACCGCCGAGCCGATTGATCCCTCGACCGTGCAACTGTCGATCCCGGCGGAATTCAAAGGCAACGTCGTCGCGCTCCTGACCGAGATCGAACAGTTGCAGGTCGAACCTGACATCGCGGCGAAGATCGTCATCGACGAACGCTCCGGCATCATCGTGATGGGACGCGACGTCCGCGTCGCCACCGTCGCGGTCGCGCAAGGCAACCTCACCGTCACGATTTCGGAGAGCCCCCAGGTCAGCCAGCCCAATCCGCTGTCGCGCGGCCGCACCGTGGTCACGCCGCGCAGCAACGTCGGCGTCAGCGAGGACGGCAAGAAACTCGCGCTGGTCAAGAACGGCGTCTCGCTGCAGGAACTTGTCGACGGTCTCAATGGTCTCGGCATCGGACCGCGCGACCTGATCGGCATCCTGCAAGCGATCAAGGCCGCCGGCGCCATCGAAGCCGATATCGAGGTGATGTGATGCAGCCTCAGATCGACAACAGCCTAGCTACGAGCGCCTACCGCAGCATGCCGCGCAAGGCGATGATGCCGATGCTGAACGGACGCCCCGATCCGCAGCTTCAGAAGGCGCTGGAAAAAGTCTCGCCGCAGGCGATCGAGAAAGCGAAAAACACCTCGCAGGATTTCGAGGCGATGTTTCTGAACTCGATGTTCTCGCAGATGACCACGGGTCTCAAGGGTGAAGGTCCGTTCGGCGATACGCAGAGCACCGGCGTGTGGCGCTCGATGCTGACCGAGCAGTATTCCAAATCG
>JBQCIZ010000494.1:0-3655 GCA_051953235.1 Nitrobacter sp.
GATCAACGACTCCGACTTCATCGGAACGCACTTCCGTTACGGCCAGGCGGTCGACCTGACGGACTGGATGGCCAAGGACGGCAAGGACGTCACCGACCCGATGCTCGACGTCAACGACTTCATCGGCAAGTCGTTCACGACTGCGCCGAATGGACATCTCTATCAGTTGCCGGACCAGCAGTTCGCGAACCTCTACTGGTTCCGTTACGACTGGTTCACCAATCCGGACATCAAGGCCAAGTTCAAGGCCAAGTACGGCTACGATCTCGGCGTGCCCGTGAACTGGTCGGCCTATGAGGACATTGCCGACTTCTTCACCAACGACATCAAGGAGATCAACGGCGTCAAGGTCTATGGTCACATGGACTACGGCAAGAAGGATCCCTCGCTCGGCTGGCGGTTCACCGACGCCTGGTTGTCGATGGCCGGCAACGGCGACAAGGGCATTCCGAACGGACTGCCCGTCGACGAATGGGGCATCCGCATGGAAGGCTGCCGTCCGGTCGGCTCCTCGATCGAGCGCGGCGGCGACGTCAACGGTCCCGCGGCGGTCTATTCGATCGTGAAGTACCTCGACTGGCTGAAGAAGTATGCCCCGCCGCAGGCGCAAGGCATGACCTTCTCCGAGTCCGGTCCAGTGCCTGCGCAGGGCAATATCGCCCAGCAGATCTTCTGGTACACCGCCTTCACCGCCGACATGGTGAAGCCCGGCCTGCCCGTGATGAACGCGGACGGTACGCCGAAGTGGCGTATGGCTCCGTCGCCGCACGGTGCTTACTGGAAGGACGGCATGAAGCTCGGCTATCAGGACGTTGGCTCGCTGACGCTTCTGAAATCGACCCCGGTCGACCGTCGCAAGGCGGCCTGGCTCT
The DNA here is from genome assembly GCA_051953235.1 of Nitrobacter sp. GTDB lineage: Bacteria > Pseudomonadota > Alphaproteobacteria > Rhizobiales > Xanthobacteraceae > Nitrobacter. The sequence goes on from JBQCIZ010000494.1 coordinate 873, forward strand.
ACCTGCAGTTCATCGTCTCCAAGACGGTGTCCCTGAAGAAGAGCCATGTCGGACTCACCTTCATTCGTGAATCCGACATCTGGGATAAGTCGTTCACCGAGCGTGCGCCGAAACTCGGCGGCCTGATCGAGTTCTACCGCTCGCCTGCGCGCGTGCAGTGGACCCCGACCGGCAACAACGTGCCCGACTATCCGAAGCTTGCACAGTTGTGGTGGCAGAACATCGGCGATGCGGCGTCCGGTGCGAAGACTCCGCAGCAGGCGATGGACGCGCTCGCCGCGGCCCAGGACTCGGTGATGGAGCGTCTTGAACGGTCGAAGGTTCAGGGCGACTGCGGACCGAAGCTGAACAAGAAGGAGTCCGCGGAGTACTGGTACAAGCGCGCCGAGAAGGACGGCCACATCGCGCCCCAGCGCAAGCTGGCGAACGAGAAGCCGAAGGGCGAGACGATCGACTACGACACCCTGATCAAGTCGTGGCCGGCCACCCCGCCGAAGCGCGCCTCGAACTGAGGCGTACGGAGGTGAGCGTCATCCTGAGGTGCGAGCCATCTTTGATGGCGAGCCTCGAAGGATGGCGCGGTCTCTGATCTGCATGGCCCATCCTTCGAGGCCCTTGCTTTGCTCGGGCACCTCAGGATGACGGCAGCAAAATGAAAGGCCGGGAGCGATCCCGGCCTTTTTCGTGATATCCGTCGTCCACGGGACACGACCGTACGAAAGCAGGGAGCTTCCCATGCGCATGACTTTCCGCTGCGATCCGGCGTTGGCAAATCATCTGCCGAAACCGTTCCCCGCGCGCGGTGCGCTGCCGGACTGGCTGCGCGCCATGCCCGCCAAGGCATCGTCGCAGATTCACGGCCGCGAGATTCGTACCGTCAAGCAGTGTCCGCCGTTCGTCGATGCCATGGCCTACGGCATCATGATTCCGCTGCCGTGCGACGTGACGGTCGAGCACGGTGCCTTCTCGTGGGCGTGGGATATTCCGGAGCCCGCGACGCCGGGCCATCCGCGCGCACCGCTGAGTTTTCATGTCGCGTCGCAGTTTGCCGGCGCGCCGTTTGCGCGCGGCGAGCAGGCGGCGCTTAAATTCAACGGCTTTTGGACCATCGAACTCGACGAGGGCTGGTCGCTGTTCGCGACCCATCCGGTCAACCGCGACGACTTGCCGTTTCGTCTGATCACAGGACTTGTCGATGCCGACAGATTCCACGACGGCGGCATCAATTTTCCGGCGGTCTGGACTCAGCCGGAATTTTCCGGCGTGCTGCCGAAGGGAACGCCGGTCGCGCAATGCTTTGCGGTGCCGCGCGCGGCGCCGTCGCTCGTGTTCGAGTCCTTCGACGAGGCGCACAGGACGGATTATGCGAGGACAGTAACCGAGGTGCTGGCTGCGCCCGGCGTCTACCGCAAGCGGTTCCGCGCGCGGCGCGGCCGCTCATCCGCCGAGTGATTTGCGCAGCGAGTTCTCGTCGAGCCACAGGCGGCCGTGCGACCCTGAGGTCAGCGCCATCGCGATAGTGCCGAAGGTTTGCGGGCGCATCCGATAGGCCTGCGCGTAGGCCTCCATCGCGCCGTCGAGGTCGCCGGCCTCCTGCCGTACTACGCCGAGGTTGACCGCGGCTTCCGCATGATCGGGCTTTCGCGCCAGCACTTCCGTGTAGGCGGTTTCTGCGCCGGCGAAGTCGCGCAAATCCTGACGCGCCAGCGCCAGGTCGAACCACGCCGAGGCCGGCGCATCCGCGCCAACCGCCTGGATCAACAGCCGCGCCGCCGCCGCGGCGTCGCCGCCCTCCCACAGGACGCGTCCGAGCCGTGCCATCGCCTCGCGGTTTTGCGGTGTCGCTTTGTGCACGGCCTGCCACGCCACGCGCCGCGCGGGACGATCATCGACATGGTCGAGAATGCGTGCCGCGAGCAGTTGCGCCTGCGGATGGCCCGGCCGCGCGCGCAGGCTGGTTTCGATGTGGTATCGGGCGGCCTCGTGTTGACCGCCGGTGAACAGGATGGCGGCCAGCAGATGATGGAGTGCCGGCTCGTCCGGCGTGTGCGCGAGCCCTGTTTCGCACAGCTTGCGCGCCTCGTCGCGCCGTCCGGCGTTGAAGGCCGCGGTGGCGTGGCGCAGGATGTCTTCCACAGGAACAGTCGAGGGAACGGGCGGCATGAAGGAAATCTAGCAAAGCCGCGCGGCGTTCGTAACAACGACTTTCCGCGCAAAAGAAAAGGCCGGGAGTGATCCCGGCCTTGCTGTTGTCACCTCTCCTCGCAAGAGCGGGGCATTTACTCCGCCGCCTGCGATTGGCCGAGCGTCGGATAATCCGTGTAGCCCTTGGCGCCGCCGCCGTAAAAGGTGTTCTTGTCCCATTCGTTGAGCGGCGCGCCGGCTTTCAGCCGTTCCACCAGATCGGGGTTTGAGATGAACGGTTTGCCGAACGCGATCAGGTCGGCTGCGCCGCTATCGAGCATCTTGTTCGCGAGCGCGAGGTCGTAGCCGTTGTTGGCCATGTAGGTCTGCTTGAAGCGTTTCCGCAAACTCGCGTAGTCGAACGGTGCGATGTCGCGCGGGCCGCCGGTGGCGCCCTCGATGACGTGGATATAAGTCAGCTTCAGCGCATTGAGTCGGTCGACGATATGGTCGAACAGCGGCTGCGGATTGGAATCGGACACATCGTTGGCCGGCGTCACCGGCGAGATACGGATGCCGGTGCGCTCTGCGCCGGCGACACTTGCGACCTCTTTCGAGACCTCGAGCATCAGTCGCGCGCGGTTCTCGATCGAGCCGCC
>JBQCIZ010000495.1:0-4532 GCA_051953235.1 Nitrobacter sp.
GCTTGCGGATCGCGAATTTCAGGGCCGGGGTGTAAAGCCGTTTGAGCGTGCGCACGAAGGCATTGTCGTGGTCCGGCACGCGCTGCCGGATGACGATGGCGATAAGGGCGGGCACCATGGTCAACGACAGGACGAAGGCGGAGGCGAGCGCCAGGATGACGGTGAGCGCCATCGGCTCGAACATCTTGCCCTCGACACCGGAAAACGTCAGCAGCGGGACATAGACCAGAATGATGATCGCCTGACCGTAGACACTCGGTCCGATCACCTCGGCTGCGGCGCGTTCGATGGTCTGCAACCGTTCGCTGGTTTGCAGCGCCCGGCCCAGTTGGGACTGCCGCTCCGCAAGATGGCGCAGGGCATTCTCCGCGATGATGACAGCGCCATCGACAATCAGTCCGAAGTCGAGCGCGCCGAGGCTCATCAGGTTGGCGCTGATATGGCCCTTGAACATGCCGAAGGCCGTCATCAGCATGGTCACCGGAATTACCAGCGCCGTGATCAGCGCGGCGCGCAAATTCCCGAGCAGGACGAACAGCACGGCGATCACCAGCAGCGCACCCTCGGCCAGATTGGAAGCGACGGTCGCAATCGTCGCGTCCACCAGATCGGTACGATTGAGCATCGTCTGCACCTCGATGCCACGCGGCAGCGTGGCCCGGATCTCGTTGAGCCTCGCGTCCACCGCCGACGCGACGGTCCGGCTGTTGCCGCCGATCAGCATCAGCGCCGTGCCGATCACGGTTTGACGGCCGTTGGCGCTGGCGCTGCCGGTGCGGATTTCACCGCCGATATCGACCTCTGCGACGTCACGGACCCGCACGGGAATGGCGCCGCGGGTGCTGACGACGACATCCGCCAGTTCGGTCAGGCTCGTGAGCCTGCCGATCGAACGGACCGAGATGCCCTCGCCGTTGTGAGCGATGACGCTCGCACCGCGGCTGACATTGTTGGACTCGATGGCCTTCGTGATATCCGCGAAGGTCAGGCCGAACGCGATCAGCTTGTCCGGTTCGGGATGGACGTGGAATTGCTTGATGTAGCCGCCGATGGAATCGACGCCGGCGACGCCCGGCACGGTCTTGATTTTCGGTTTGATGATCCAGTCTTGCACGGTGCGCAGATAAGCGGCGCGGGCGACGTCCGTGGTTAGGATGTCGCCTTCAGGTGTCGTGAAGCTCGCGGCTTTCTGCGCATCGTCCGAGAACCTGACGCTCCACATGTAGATTTCGCCGAGCCCGGTCGAGATCGGTCCCATTGAAGGTTCGGCTCCCGCAGGAAGGGTGGGGCGAAGCGCCAGCAACCGCTCGCTGACTTGTTGGCGCGCGAAGTAGATGTTGGTCTGCTCGGTGAAGACGGCCGTGACTTGCGAGAAGCCGTTGCGCGATAGCGACCGCGTGCTTTCAAGGCCCGGGATGCCCGCAAGCGCCGTTTCGATTCGGAAAGCCACCTGCTTTTCCAGTTCGACCGGCGACAGCGCGGGCGCGATCGTGTTGATCTGGACCTGTTTGTTGGTGATGTCGGGAACGGCATCGATCGGAAGCTGGACCAGGGACCACGCGCCAGCGATCGCGGCGACGAGGCTCAGCACGACCACAGTCCAGCGATGGCGGATCGATAGCGAAAGGATTTGTTTGATCATGACCGCCGCCTAGTCGTGCCCGGCTTCGCCCTTGCCGGACTCGGCCTTGAGGACGAAGGTGTTGGTGGATGCAAAGCGTTCTCCCGCCGCGAGCCCGCTCAGGACTTCGGCATCCCTGGTGCCGATGCGGCCGAGGGTGACTGCGCGCGGCGAAAAGCCGTCCGGAGTGCGTACGAAGACCACCTGGGATCCCTTGAGTGTCTGCAGGGCGGTTTTTGGAACGAGGATGCGTGCCGTGACCTTCGCGGTCGGAATATCCGAAGTCACGAACATGCCCGGGCGCAGCGTGCCGTCGGCATTGTCCACGCGAGCGACCACACGCGCCGCACGCGTGCTCGCATCGATCAGCGGGCTGATGAAGACAATCGTCGCGGGCCTGGTCTCCTTGCCCTGGATAACCGTGATGTCGCTGCCTTCGCGCACGGCCGGCAGATCGGACAGCGGAACGGTGAGATCGGCCCAGAGCACCCGCGTGTCGACAATCACGTAGAGTTCGCTTTCAAGACCTTCGCGGCCGACGAGCGCGCCCAGTTCAGTGCGGCGCTCGGCGATCCTCCCCGAGATGGGAGCGCGCAGCTCCTGCTGCCGGAGGCTTTCCGGCGGCTGGTCGGGAAGGGCTTCGATCTGCGCGGCGGTTAGCGACAGCGCGAACAGCTTTTGCCGGGCGGTCTCGATCTTGATCTGCGCATCCTGGAAGGCGGTTCGCGCGCGGAGATAATCGTTCTCGCTGAGCACCTTGCTTTCGAACAGGGTTTTCGCGCGATCGAACAGCGTTTGCTGCAGGTTAAACACGAGGCGCGCGGCCAGATACTCGCTCTTGGCCTCGGCCACTTCCCTGCTTTCGATGACCGCGACGACTTCGCCGGCCTCGACATGGTCGCCGAGTTGCTTGCGCAGTTCTGAAACGGTGCCGAGCAACCGCACCGCGACCCTGGCGACGCGATCGCCGTTCGCGATGATCGAGCCGGGCACGGAAATGTGCTGTTCCAGCACGCCGCCTTTGGCCTCGGTGACGGCAAAGCGGCCGGCTTCGACCTGTGCGTCGCTGAGTTTGATCGTTTCGTGGTCGGCATCACTGGGTTGGTCATGCGCTGTGCCGGATACCGGGGATCCGAGCAGAAGCGCGGCAGCAAGCAGTATGGTTGCTCTCATCGCAGTTCCCCTGCGCCCGGGCTGTCAGCGCCGGTCGCATTTGAAGTAACGCAGCCGCCCGGTCGTCCTCAGCGGGAGGGACCGGTCGATCGGAAGGGACTTGGGGGAAGGGTTATGCGCGTGGAGGTTTGAACTGCCGCAAACCTGCGATGGCGGCAGCCGCTCTGTCTTGAGCGAACTGCGGGGCTTGCATCGGAGCGACGGCAGTTGCGATACGCGGTTCGGCGGTATCGGGGATGGTATGGGAGAGACAGTGGCCGCTGTGACAAGGCAGGGCCTGATCCGTGGAGTCCGTGGCGGTGCCGTGCTGCAGGCTCAGCGCGACCGCGGAACCTGAGGCCGGCGCATCGTCATACTGGGCGCAATGAATCATCGCACCGAGCAGGCTCAATGTCAGACACGCGATCAGCGCCAGCCGGGCGCGTCGCGCCGCCAGTGTCCATCCAAAAATGGTTCGTATCCGGATCACCCGCTGCCTATAGCAGATGATCCGCCGAAAAACATCGTTCCGACGCGCGTGCGTCCCGCTGTCGCGGGACCTCGCGGGAGATCGGCAGAACTCTTGAGGAAAGGACGGGATTATCGTTCGATTTCAGATGGATATGAACGCCGGCGATGTTTTTCTGCCGACGCTCTTTCTAGATATCGTCGATCTTCTCAAACGAAACCGTGACCGGCTTGCCGGCCACCAGGATCTGAAGATGCTGGCCCTCCTTGAAATCGGCCGGCCAGTCGGCGGTGAGCTGCAGTTTGGTGCCGGCCGGAATTTCATCGCCGGTGACGAGCGTCGCGCCGGTCGGCGTACTCAGCACTGCGTTGAGCTTCAGCCGGCCGCCTTCCTCGATGTAGGTGCCGTGATAGCGGACGTTGCCGGCATCGATGCCTGATACCTTGCCGTTGCCGATGAAGATGGCGCCGCCGCCGACGTCGTCCGAGCCGGCGTAGGTCATGGCGTAAAGGGCTGGTGTCATCGTCATCCTTTCCGGGCAGCAGCGCGCCTGTCGATTCGTTTCGCGCATCTAAGGGCAAGCGCAACGCGAGGGCAATTGTTGGGCAAAGGAGCCATCAGGCGGCCTTCACCTCGAAACCTTGCAGCGGAAAGTGGACCGCGACCGAGCCGATGACCGGATCGTTGCGGCGAAGCACGATAGCGTCGGCGCTGATCCCGACGATATCGCCCTCGACAGGATCGAAACCCCAGTCATCAGGTGTGACCGTCACCCGCATGCCTAGCTGCCACGGATTTGCCGCATCGCTTGTATCGCGCGGAATTGCCGCAGGGGTGGCGTCGCGGGCAATGGTCAAGGCCTCTTCCGGCGCGAGTTCCTGCACCGTGCCGTGACCGATCGCATCCATGCGCGCCATCCACGCCAGCACGCGCGAAAAATCGCCGAGGCCGGAGTCCGCGTCGAGATTGCCGCGCAGGTACCACAGCGGATGATACACCGCGAGATCGGCGAGCGACGGCGCGTCGCCGAGCATGAAGCCGCCCTTGTGCGACAGCGTCTGCTCGATCCAGTCGCACTGGATTGCGATCTGCCGGCGCAGATCGGAAATCCGCGTGCGCATCCTTGCGCTATTCCAACCATCGAAGCGGCCCGCCGTGAAGTGTGCGCGATCCGCATGCAGTTCGGGCGGAAAGCGGTCGCCATGCATCCCGAACACAAGGCCGAGCGATGCCGCGAACAGCTCGCGATCCGCCCAGGCGGCGATCATGTTCGCGGTGCCGGTTGTGCCC
>JBQCIZ010000496.1:0-4129 GCA_051953235.1 Nitrobacter sp.
GTCGAGCGCACGCGCCTGCAGCGTGATGGTGTCGTTGGGCCGCGCCGGAATGTTGTAGCTCCAGGATTGCCCCGCATTGACGGTGCCGGGACTGCGCATCCAGTCGTCCGCGGGCGTGCAGGAAAACATCAGCAGGATATGGATCGAGGGCGGCGCGATCAGTCCGCCGTACGGCGTCGTCTTCGCATAAGCCTCGTCGAAATAAAGCGGATGGGTTTCGCCGACCGATCTACAGTAGAGCGCGATGGCGTCCCGCGTCAGCAGATAGGGAATGGTCTTGCGCGGTTCGCCGGGAACGATGTCGTCCCACATCTTGCGGAGGTTGGCATCCTTCCAGAAGTCGGTTTCGAAAGCTTCCGCCTGACCCATTCCCGCACCTCCCGCGATTTTTGACGATCCTGTTTCAATACAAGCGAACCCCAGAACCTCGCGGCTGACAAGACAGGCCCATATTTCGTCTTGCGGCAAACCCAAGGCAGGCACGCAGCCCGGGCTCGGGTAGCCGCGCGAGCCAAATTTCCCGGCCTTGCCAAATTCGTTATATAGTATAATCAATTTGGGACGGCGCCCCGCTCAACCTTTTCGGATGTCACCATGCCCAAGTGGAAGTTTCCCGATCTCGATAACGTCGCGGCCATCGACATCCATACCCACGCGGAGGAACCCTGCGGCAGCCATCCCGACGACGGCTACGACGATTTCCAGGCGCAGATGGCCGACTACTTCAAGTCGCCGCACAAGCATCCGCCAACCGTGCAGGAAACCGCCGCCTACTATCGCGCGAAGAACATCGCGGCGGTGATCTTCCCGGTCGATGCCGAACGCGAGACCGGCTTCCGCCGATACAACAACGACGAGATGCTGCAGATCGCCGCAGAGAATTCCGACGTGCTGATTCCGTTCGTCTCGATCGACCCGCACAAGGGCAAGTTAGGGGTGCGCGAGGCGCGGCGGCTGATCGAGGAGTTTGGCGTCAAGGGATTCAAATTCCATCCGACCATGCAGGGTTTCGACCCGAACGATCGCCTCGCCTATCCGCTCTATGAGGCGATCAACGACGGCGGCGCCATCGCGCTGTTCCACACCGGCCAGACCGGCGTTGGCTCCGGCATGCCCGGCGGCATGGGGATGCGGCTTAAGTATTCCAACCCGATGTACATGGACGACGTGGCTGCGGATTTCCCCGACCTCAAGATCATCCTCGCGCATCCCTCGTTTCCCTGGCAGGAAGAGGCGTTGTCGGTCGCGACCCACAAGCCGAATGTCTACATCGACCTGTCCGGCTGGTCGCCGAAATATTTCCCGCCGATCCTCGTGCGCTACATCAACAGCATTTTGCAGGACAAGATGCTGTTCGGCTCGGACTGGCCGGTCATCATGCCCGACCGCTGGATGTCGGATTTTGCAAAACTCGAGATCCGCGACGAGATCCGGCCGAAGGTGCTGAAGGCAAACGCGCGAAAATTGCTGGGGATGTGAGCGGCGGGACCGCGGACCGCCGTCATCCTGAGGCGCGAGCAGAGCGAGCCTCAAAGGATGATGGCCGTCGCCCTTCGAGGGCCATGCTGACGCATGGCCACCTCAGGGTGACGGTTGTGGCAGACTAGCCGATCCTTTCACCACAAGAGCCTCACAACTCCACATCGCCCGCGAGCAGCCGCTGCGCGACGGTGCGCGCAAGAATCTCGTTGGTGCCGTCGGCGATGTTGACGACGCGCAGGTCGTGCCATGCGTGCACGAGGCCGACCTCGTTGGTCAGCCCCATGCCACCGTGGGTCTGCATCGCGCGATCCACCGCGCGAAGCCCGGCCTGCACCGCATAGGCCTTCGCCATCGACAGTTCCTTCACCGCCTTGTCGCCCTTGTCGAGCAGCATCGCGGCATTCAGCCCCATCAGATGCGCGGCATGCAGTTCGGTGGCGGCCTGCGCCAGCGGCAGCGATACGCCCTGATAATCCGCAATGGGATGACCGAACGCCACACGCTGCTTGGCATAGTCGAGCGCCATCTCCAGCGCCCAGCGGCCCTGCCCCACCGCGCGCGCCGAATTGTAGACGCGGCCGAGCGACACGCCGTAGAGCGCGAGCTTGAAGCCCTCGTTCAGTTCTCCCACCAGTTGCCACGGCGCGACCTCGACATCTTCAAGCACGAGCGCGCCTTCATGGCCGCCGGCGTGACCGAACAGCCGCACCACGCTTTCCACCGAAAAGCCCGGTGCATCGGTCGGGACCAGAAACGTACTGATGCCGCCCGCCTTGCGCGCGGCATTCTCAGCATCGGTGATCGCGAACACGATACACCACTCGGCGGTTGGTGCGTTCGAGGTCCACAGCTTGCGGCCGGTGATGCGCCAGCCGCTTTCGGTTTTCACGGCACGGGTCTGGATCATGCTGGCGTCGGACCCCGCGCCGGGCTCCGAGAGGCCGAAACACATTGACGTCTCGCCGCGCATCATGCCGGCGAGGCAGCGGCTGCGCGCCTCGTCCGTCACCTGCGTCAGCAGGCGGCTCGGCCCGAACGCCCAGTGCGCGATCACCCACGGGATAATCGTGCCCTGGCCGCCGAGCCGGCGATAGATCGCCTCCCAGGCGACAAAGTAAACGAGATGGCCGAGCCCGCCGCCGCCCAACTCCACGGGCGCGCACATCGCATAGAAACCAGCCTCGGCCGACAGCATCCGCACTTCGCGGATCAGCGCGCGCACCTCAGGCGCATAGCGGCCGGTCTCGTCGTAAAGCTGTCGCTGATCCTCCAGCACCGAACGGTGGCGATCGAGGCGCGGGACGATCTGCGCCTCGACGAACCGCAGCACGCCATCGCGCACCGCCAGCACATCCTCCGGAAGATCGAACGCCACCCCGCTCATGCAATGCACTCCTGATCCGTATCGTAGTCGTCAACCTAGCCGATGCTGCGAGCGGCACAAAACCGCATTGGACGGCGACGTGTCCCGGCAGTAACATCAGCCAATGGCGCGCCAACGGCTCGCCGGAACAGTGTGATACGGCAAGAGCCAAGCGCCGACGGACACATCGTGGAGGTCCGTTATGAGATCGCATCGGCTTCCCTTCGAAAACAGATGGGTGAGTGGCGAACACGCCTGGCAATGGCATCGCGAACTGGAGCGGCTTGGCGTCTCCACCGTTCGGATCATGTTCGCCGATCATGAAACGCACTGGACCAAAAGGCACACGGTCGTGTACGATATTCCGCCTGAATTCGTTCGGGAATGGCTGGCTTTTCACGACCGCTCCGAGGCCAGACGGCAGCGCCTCTGGCAACTGATCTTCGCCGCGAGCGCGCTGACGGCGTTGGGGATCGCGGCGGCTGCGCTCCTGCGGACGTAGCGCTGCCTTCGATTCCAGCATTCGCAAGAACGCTCGCTGAAACCGGATGCGAGTGTTAGAATCTGGAGTGTCCCGCTTTACGGGAGGCTCGCGGTGCCGCGCCACCGAACCAGCAAACTGCTCGGCGTTGCGATCGTCGCTACGGCTTTGGCCTGCGGCGTCCGGTCAAGCGCCGCTCCGGGCGCCACGACATCCTCGAAGCTCGTGACGTTCGACGGCCTGCCGGCACGGGCCGGTCCACTCACGATGCGCGGCTATCTAAGACGCCCGTCCGGCGACGGCCGGTTACCCGCTGTCGTGCTGCTGCACAGTTGCAACAGCAACGGACGCGACCTCGACGCGCGATGGGGCGCACGACTGGCGTCCTGGGGCTTTGTCACGCTGACCCTCGACAGCCTCGATCTGCGCACCCCCGAGAACACCTGCGGCAGCGGCCCGCCCCCCGATTTCGGTTTCGATGCCTATCGCGCCTTGAACTTTCTCGCGCGCCAGCCGTTCGTCAATCCGGCGAACGTCACGCTGATGGGTTTCTCGCAGGGCGGATATCTCACGCTATTGTCGACCGAGCGAGGCTTGGTCGAGCGACTGTCCCAACACAAGTTTCGCGCGGCGATCGCCTTCTATCCGCTCTGCACAGGTTTCAAGGGCGTGATGACGGTGCCGACGCTGATCCTGATCGGCGCCCGCGACGACTGGATGCCCGCGGAGGCCTGCCGCACCATGGCGGAGGGCCGCGACGACTGGGGAATTTCCCGGCAGAAGAGCAGCGGCGCGCCGATCCA
>JBQCIZ010000497.1:0-2011 GCA_051953235.1 Nitrobacter sp.
TCATCGGCGCCGAGCGTGTAGACCGGAAGCGGCGCGACCGCTTCGGCTTCGCTGCCTGATGCAATAATGCGGCCATGAACATGCCGGGTCAGCGCCCGCGCACAGACCGGCGTGCCCGCGATCGCCGCGCTGACAACAAAGCCCTGCCGCGTCAGCACTCCGCACAGCGCTTTCATCAGCGCGGCCTCGCCACCAAACAGATGGGTGCAGCCGGTGATATCGAGCAGCAGACCATGCGGCGGATCGAGGGCCACCAACGGCGTGAAGCGGTCGCACCAGTCGGCGATGCCGTTCAGGGTTCTTGCATCCGCCATCTCGTCGGCATCGAACACCTCGAGATCGGGACAGATCGCGCGCGCATTGGCGAGCGGCTGGCCGATCGCGAGGCCGATCCGCGCAGCCGCATCGTCCAGCGCGGAGATGACCAGGGCATTGCTCTGTTTGGCGACGACGATGCGGGGCTGGTCGCTATCCGGTGCGCCGGAGTGCAACAACTCGCGTGCGATCCGGTCGGTCGGCAGGCGCGTCAGCCACAGGCTGAGGATGCGCCGCCTCTCGATGGAACGCGGCGTCACGGAAGAGGCACTCATCACATTTCCACTCCATGAACCAATGACCGGTCTGGCCATGACGGTTGCGGACAAGCTGTGTCTCGAGCACGGGCGCGCCCCATGCCTGCCATTCAGACCGTGGTGGTGAGCGCGACGGACGCACGATCCATCGCGTTTCCGCTGTCGAGGACAATGGCGCCGCCGCGACGCGCAGCAACAGCGCGGTAACGCCGGAGGCGCGCGCCGCCAGCGTCAACCGGCGGCTGGCGACGAGATCGAGCAGCCGTGTCTCACCCCAGATTTCCATGACGACGGCGCCGAGCGCATCGCAGGCCAGCGCATCCGCCGCTGTTCGCAATGCGGTCTCCACGTCGGGCGCGTGCACCGTCACTACGTAACGCGGGTCGAGACCGAGTTCGCTCCAGCCCGACATCGACAAGACGCCACATTCGACCGCCGCGAAATCCTGCCGCACCCACAGCAGCGGGCGGGCGTCGCTGACGCGGTGCGCAAGACCTGCGACAAACCCCGCCGCCGCGGCGCTGTGTCGGCCTTCCGCGAACACCTCGTGCATTGCGCCGCGCGCGAGGCCACCCTGCAGCACGGCATCCGCCTCATCATGGCCAAGCGCCGCCCGGTCCGGTAGTCCCCCGGGGCCATCGGCCTCGATCCGCGCGATACGGTCGCGCAGGCGCGCAAGCGTCCCCGTGCGTGCATGCGCTCCGGTCATGCGCCGCTCTCCTGGTCCAGCCGTGATCAAAAAGTCCGTGACATCAGAACCGATGACAGGCCTGAATGTTCACTATATGTTCTAATATAAGGTCAACAGGCCGGCGGGAGTCAACCGGGTTTTCGCATAGGATTTTTGCTCACGAATCCAACGACATCTGCGGAACGTCCAACACCCTTCGGCATTGACCTCGAGATTTCCTCTGCAAAATCCTGCCGGAGGTAGCCATGACCATCTCGTCCCTCGCCCGCCTGCGCGACGAAGCCGCCGACTGCCGTGCCTGCCATCTCTGGAAGGATGCGACGCAGACCGTGTTCGGCGAAGGTCCAGCGCACGCACCGGTCATGCTGGTGGGCGAGCAGCCCGGCGACAAGGAAGACCTCGCGGGGAAACCGTTCGTCGGACCGGCCGGTCAGATGCTCGACCGCGCGCTCAAGGACGCCGGCATCGACCGCGGCAAGACCTACGTCACCAATGCGGTGAAGCATTTCAAATTCGTGCCGCGCGGGAAAATCCGGCTGCACCAAAAGCCGAACACGCCGGAGATCAAGGCTTGCCGTCAATGGTACGAGCGCGAGTTGGCCGCGATCAAGCCGATGCTGGTGGTAGCGATGGGCGCGACCGCGGCGCAAAGCGTGTTCGGCAAGATCACGCCAATCAACAAAAATCGCGGACGGCTGATCGACATGGAGGATGGGCGCAAGGCGCTGGTCACCGTGCATCCGTCCTA
>JBQCIZ010000498.1:0-2145 GCA_051953235.1 Nitrobacter sp.
CAAAGTCAAGGAAAATGCTGCACCGCATCAACCCGAATGCAACTTTAAATTGGCATAAATCCGAGCGATTGCCGGATACGGGAGACGATAAAGGTCCCGTCCCGGTTGGCCAGCACCCGCTCCAGATTGGCGCCGTCGATCTTCACGCTGGCGAACCGGGGGCCGGCCGTGACGTCCTGCATCGAGGCAGCGAACGCGGCGATCTCAGCCATCGTGCCAAGAGAGCGCGCATCCGCGATGCCGCAACTGCGGGCGACCCCGACCAGATCGACCGATCCCGACGTATGGCTCGCCTGCCCACCGGTCTCGCCGTAGCGTTCGTTGTCGAGCACAACGATCGACAGGTTCGCAGGCTTCTGCAGCGCCACGGTCGCGAGACTGCCGATGCCCATGAGCATCTCGCCGTCACCGGTGATGACAACCACGGGCGTCTTCGGCTGCGCCAGCGCCAGCCCGAGGCCGATCATCACGGCGCCGCCCATGCCGCCCCACAGATAGAAGTTGCGGTCGTGGTCACCGGCGGCAGCGATGTCGTAGGTCGAGGCGCCGAGGCCACCGACCGCGACGGCGTTCTTGCGGCCGTCCAGCAGCTTTGCGACGACGGCGCGGCGCTCGAGAAGATTGGTCTTGCTCATTTCACGAACACCTTTGCCCCGATCAGCCGTTGCGACAGCAGCACCGCCGTCGGCGTGCAGGCGTTGTAAGCCTGCGACGCGGCCGCTTCCATCACGTCCGGCACCTCGTCGGGTGTCGTCGCGCGCAGCACATGCACGCCGCTCAATTCAAAGACCCCAGCCGTGGTCGAACCCATCGGCACCTGCCACGGCTTGAACTCGCCCCACTCGCCGCGCATGGTCACGACAGTCAGGAACGGCAGCCGGAAGATCTGAACCAGCGACAGCATGTTGATGCAGTTGCCGACGCCGCTCGACTGCATCAGCAGCACGCTGCGCTGGCCGCCGGTCCAGGCGCCCGCCATCAGCGCGATGCCCTCCTCCTCCGTCGTCAGCGACACCGCGCGCATCGAGGGCTCGCCGATCACGCGCTCGATGAGGTACGAGTGACCGGCATCGGGCACATAGGCCACCTGCCGGACGTCGTATCGCTTGAGGCTCTGAAAGATGTCCTCGGGCCAGGCCGGCGCGCCATCGGCGGCGGCTTTGGTGTCAGCTTGCATGGAATTGATCCGATAAGCGGCGGGGTTGTGATTCAGTGAGCCAAGTCTAGACTGTGCAGCAGGTGTGAGAAGGGCAAAAACGGTATAACCGCCCGCAGGGAGTGAATGGCAGCATGGACGGCAGCACGGGGGATATCGCGGCGGACTTCAATATCGAGAAGCTGACGCCGGACTTCTACGCCGATCCCTATCCGGTCTATCGTGCACTGCGGGAGACCGAACCGGTCAAGCGCATGCCAAACGGCAGCTATTTCCTGACCCGCTACGACGATCTCGTCGCGATCTACAAGAACACCAAGCAATTCAGTTCCGACAAGAAGCGCGAGTTCAAGCCGAAGTACGGCGACTCCCTGCTCTACGAGCATCACACCACGAGTCTCGTGTTCAACGACCCGCCGTCCCACACCCGCGTGCGGCGGCTGATGATGGGCGCATTGTCGCCCCGCGCCATCGCGGAAATGGAGCCTTATCTGATCGCGCTAATCGACCGGCTGCTCGATGGCCTCGCCGCCAAGGGCGAAAAGGGCGAGGTCGAGCTGATCGGCGACTATGCCTCGGCGATTCCGGTGGAAGTGATCGGCAATCTGCTCGACGTGCCGCACGACGAGCGCGAGCCGTTGCGCGACTGGTCGCTCGCCATTCTCGGCGCGCTCGAACCTGTCATCACGCCCGAAGCTTTCGCGCGCGGCAACACCGCGGTGAAGGATTTTCTCGCCTATCTCGAAACGCTCGTCGAGCGCCGACGGCAGAAGCCCGGCAATCCTGACCGCGATGTGCTGACGCGGCTGATCCAGGGCGAGGAGAGCGGCGAGCGGCTGACCGCGAAGGAACTGCTGCACAACTGCATCTTCCTGCTCAATGCCGGCCACGAGACCACGACCAACCTGATCGGCAACGGACTGGTGGCGCTGTCGCAGAATCCAGAGCAGAAGCAGCGCCTGATCGACGACCCCTCGCTGATCAAGACG
>JBQCIZ010000499.1:0-7833 GCA_051953235.1 Nitrobacter sp.
GCCGTGCCGGCCGGGGCCGCGCTCGATGTTCTTCAGGTAGCCGCTGGACGCCATGACGTCGCAGAGATGGATGATGTTCATGGCCGTCGGCACCCAATAGGCGAAGTGGTGCAGGCGCGGGCCCTTGCCGTTGGTGATGGCGAAGTCGTGCACGTTGCCCTTGCGGTGCATCCAGGCCGCGGCGATGCGGCCATTGTCGCCGTCCTCCTCGGCATATTCGGTGAGGCGGAAGCCGAGTCGGGCATAGAAATCGACCGTGTCCTGCACCTCGGGAGCGAACACGTTGAAATGGTCGAGCCGTTGCGGATGGCATCCCTTGTAGAGGTCGTAGCGGCGCAGGAGATGTGGCCGCTTCTCCATGGTCGCATACAATTCGAGCTGGAAGCCGAGAGGATCGGTGAACTGCAGGGTGCGGCCCTGGAACGGCTGCTCCGCGAAGGCGTAGGTAACGCCTTTCTCCGAGAAGAACGATGCCGCCTTGTCGAGATCATTGTCGTGGGCGACCTTGAATCCGAGCCGGTTGGCAGCCGGAGTTGCCGCTTTCCGCAGCACCAGCGAATGATGCTGATGTTCCTCGCTGCCGCGCAGGAACACGGCCTTGTCGTCGGCATCCTCGACATGCAGGCCGATGATGCTCTCATAGAATTTCCGGCTGGCCTCGAGATTGGTGACGTCGAGCACCGCGTGGCTGCAGCGGATGATGTTGAACGGCGGATCAAAGGTATGAACGGGGACGGGCATGGCGTTTCCTCAGGTCAGGCTTTTCGTTGTCCATCCTTCGAGGCTCGCCGTGCAGGACGGCGAGCACCTCAGGATGACGCAGAGCTTGTTGTCGTCACCCTGAGGTGCCCGAGCAAAGCGAGGGCCTCGAAGGGCGACGGCGATGATCGCCGGCCGGCTCATGTTCCAAGTCGCTGGATCTTGTGCATCCCCTTGGCGAGGGAGACGTGCTTGGTTTCCATGTAGAAGTCGAACGAATAGTCGCCGCCATCGCGCCCGATGCCGGAGGCTTTCATGCCGCCGAACGGGGTCGGCAGGTGGCGGACGTTTTCTGAATTGAGCCAGATCATGCCGGCTTCCAGCGCATCGGCCACGCGCAGCGCGCGGCCCATGTCGCCGGTCCAAATATAGCCGGTGAGGCCGTAACGCACGGAGTTGGCGATTTCGATGGCATCGGTTTCGTCCTTGAACGGAATCACCGTGAGGAACGGACCGAAGACCTCCTCCTGCGCCACGCGCATGTCCGATCGCGCGCCGGTCACCAGCGTTGGCTGCACGTAATGACCGCCGCCGGGGCCATCATATGGCTTGCCGCCGACAGCAACCGTTGCGCCGTCCTTCCGCGCCACATCGAAATAGGAGCAGACCTTGTCGAGGTGGCGCTCGTGGATCAGCGGACCGACCTCGGTCGCGGGATCGAGGGGATGACCGACCTTGAGCGCCTTGACGCGTGCGGTAAGTTTTTCGATGAATTTGTCCGCGATGCCGTTTTGAATCAGAAGCCGGCTCGACGACGTACAGCGCTCGCCATTCAGCGAATAGATCATGAACACGACCGCATCGAGCGCGCGCTCGAGATCGGCATCGTCGAACACGATCACCGGGTTCTTGCCGCCGAGCTCGAAATGGACGCGCTTTAGCGTCGGCGCGCCCTGCGCCATGATGGCCGCGCCGGTCGCGGTCTCGCCGACGAAGGCAATCGCCTTGATCGCGGGATGTTCGGTGAGGGTCTTGCCGGCTTCCTCGCCAAAACCATGCACGGTGTTGAGCACGCCGTCGGGCACGCCGGCCTGCTTCACGAGTTTGGTCAGCAGATCGGCCGTCACCGGCGACCACTCCGCCGGCTTGTGCACGACGGTGCAGCCGGCGGCGAGCGCCGGCGCGATCTTCCATGTCGAGAGCATGAACGGCGTGTTCCACGGCGTGATCACGCCGACCGGCCCGATCGGCACCCGCGTCGAGACGTTCCAGTGCTCGTCGCTCGGCGTGTTCAAGCCGTCGCGCGCCTCAAGACACCTGTCTGCGAAGAAGCGGAAGTTTTCCGCCGCGCGGATCGCGGCCTTGGCCATGAAGCGATGCGCTTGCCCGGTATCGATGCATTCGAGCACGGCGATGTCGTCGGCGCGCGCCTCGATGGCATCGGCGACGCGATGAAGCAGCTTCTTGCGCTTCGTCGCCGGCATGTCCCGCCAGGCCGGGAAGGCGCGCTGCGCGGCCTTGGCGGCGTGATCGATGTCGTTGGCGTTGCCGCGCGCGACATAGGCCAGCACGGCGTTGTCGACGGGCGAAGCGGTGTCAAAGGTTTCGCCGGACGAGGAGGGGACAATCTCGCCATCGATCATATGGCCGATGCCGTCGGCCTTGAGCTGTTTC
The DNA here is from genome assembly GCA_051953235.1 of Nitrobacter sp. Taxonomy (GTDB): domain Bacteria; phylum Pseudomonadota; class Alphaproteobacteria; order Rhizobiales; family Xanthobacteraceae; genus Nitrobacter. Next base: position 2,374 of record JBQCIZ010000499.1, read on the forward strand.
AGGAGCGGCGCGGCGCGCTCGAGGTTAGCCTGAAACACATCGGCTTTGGGTGACGCTTTATCCATGAGCTGCCTCCGCTTTCAGCGCCTCGTGGATGTTGTTGCGCTTCCAGCTCGTATTCTTGTCGTTGATCTGCATATCGAATGAGAGCGCGAACCTGCTGCCGGCGAAGACCGGATCGAGATGCGCGGACAGGACCTTGAAAATATATTCGCCGGCTTTCTGGCGGGTGGTGAGGTCGCGGCCTTCGCCGAGCCGCAGCACCATGTCGAGAAAGCCGAACGAGGGATCGCCGTCGGCGATCGCATAGTGCTCGCACCTGACAGCGCGGACGCGGATGCCGCCGAGCGGAAAGATTCCGGTTTCCACCGCTGCGCGGCGAACCACCTCGACGACCGTCGCCATGTCGAGGCGCGGTTCGAGATTGGCTGAGTATTCGATGGTGAAATGCGGCATGTTTGGTCGCTCCGTTCTCAGGCGAAGTAGCAACTGACCGAGCCGTAGGGCCCATAGTCCGCCTGAATCGTGTCGCCTTTGCGGGTTTCGATCGGACGAATGAACGATCCTGCCAGCACCACCTGACCCGGCTCCAGTGCGAGGCCATGCGGCGCGATCTTGTTGGCAAGCCAGGCGACTGAGGTCGCGGGATGATTGAGCACGCCGGCGGCAAGTCCGGTTTCCTCGAGTTGGCCGTTCTTGAAGCAGAGCGCACCGATCCAGCGCAGATCGGCGTCGAGCGGACGTATCGGCCGGCCGCCCAGTACGATGCCTGCGTTGGCGGCGTTGTCGGCGATGGTGTCGAAAATCTTGCGCGTCGCCTTTGTTGTCGGATCGACGCGCTCGATCCGGGTATCCAGGATTTCCAGTGCGGGGACCACGAAGTCGGTGGCGTTGAGCACATCGAACATGGTGCAGTCAGGACCGGCGAGGCGCTGCTTCATGACGAAGGCCAGTTCCGCTTCGACGCGGGTCGCGATGAAACGGTCCGACGGCACGAGGCCGCCATCGGCAAAGAACATGTCATCGAACAGGATGCCGGAATCCGGCTCGTCGATATTGAGCGCGCTCTGCATCGCTTTCGAGGTCAGGCCGATCTTGTGCCCCTTGATGATGCGCCCCTCGGCAACCTTGATCCCGATCCAGGCCTTCTGAATCGCATAGGCGTCCGCGATGGTGATGTCCGCGTGGTCCTGCGATAGCTGCCGGATCTGGGTCCGGGTCTGTTCCGCCCGGTGAAGCCGCTCCGCCGCGCGCTGGATCTCGTCTGCCGTCATTGCCATCAGTTTGCCACATCAAGTGAAACACCGAAAACGGGAGATGCTTAACATGTTAAATGAAATGGTTCAACTGCATCTTGGCCGAGATTTCGTTGTGCAGTGCACCCTGCATCTTCGGTGTGTGGTATGAGGAGATCGCGCGTCGATTCAACGGACTGCGCGGAACGGATCGAGGCATGGTTTGAAGACACCAAGGGACGGCGGCGCCACGAACCGGACGAGCGAAGCCGCGCCTGCTGCGGGCCGCAAGGCGAGCGCCGGACAGGCGCCCATGCGCGAATTTTCGCGCTCGCTACCGATGTCCCTGATGCGCGCGCGCGAGGCGGTGATGCGGCATTTCCGCCCGTCGCTGCGGGCGCACGGACTCACCGAGCAGCAATGGCGAATCCTGCGGGCTCTGTCCTCCATCGACACCATCGAGGTGACCGATCTCGCGCACGTCGCCTACCTGCTGGGGCCGAGTTTGTCGCGAATCCTTCGCGATCTCGAGGGGCGCCGCCTCATCGAGCGCAAGACCGTGAAATCCGATCTGCGTCGCGGCATGGTTTCGATCACGGCGAAGGGCCTGAAGCTGATCGAGGCGGTGGCGCCCCATTCCGAAGCGATCTATGCCGAGATGACGAAGCGTTTTGGCACGCAGAAGCTGGCCGATCTCCAGGACATGCTGTACGTGCTGGAAAGCAGCCTGCTGGCGATGCCTGTTCGCGGCGGTAGCGACGCCGGTGAGGACGACGACGAGAAGTAACGGCAAAATTGCATGATGGTGCAGGTTGCTGCCAATGCAGTGCATACCGACCGCAGGAATCTGCCTAACCTCGTGACGCAACTCCCACTAGCCATAGACACGCCCGCATTTTTTCGCTCAAACTAGAAGGCATAACAACACCGGGCGGCCACGTCCGGCTTCGCTCCGCTGCTCAGGCGGCCAGCATAAAATCACGGGATGAACGTCCGGCATGGTGACAATCCAGGTTCAGAAGCTGATCGATTTCGTCGCGGACGTTTTTGCTCATACCGGCTCTTCCGCGGCCGAAGCGAAGCGGATCGCAACGTACCTCACGACCGCCAATCTCACAGGGCACGACAGCCATGGCGTGATCCGGGTCCCGACTTATGTGCGGCACCAGAAGGTCGGCAACGTTTTTCCCGATCAGACCGTCGATGTCGTCGTCGATACGCCGTCGCTTGCGGTGGTTGACGGCAAATACGGCTACGGCCAGACCGTGGGACCTCAAGCGGTTCGCATCGGTATCGACAAGTGCAAGAAGGTCGGTCTCGCGGCGATCGCGCTGCGCAACGCCGGACACATCGGCCGTATCGGCGATTGGGCGGAGATGGCGGCGGCCGAGGGGCTGGTGTCGATCCATTTCGTCAACGCCGCCGGTTCGATTCTGGTCGCGCCCTATGGCGGCACTGAGCGGCGGCTTTCGACTGCACCGTATTGCGTCGGCATTCCGCGCAAGGGGCAGGGCCCGATCGTGCTGGATTTCGCCACCTCGATCGTTGCCGAGGGCAAGGTGCTGGTCGCAAGCCGCGGCGGCAAGAAGCTGCCAAAGGGCGCACTGGTCAATCTCGACGGCACGCTGACCGAAGATCCCACGGCGCTTTACGGTCCGCATACCGCCGATGGCCCGCGCGATCATTCGCAAGGCAAGGGCGCGATCCGTGCCTTCGGCGAGCACAAGGGCTCGGGGCTTGCGCTGATCTGCGAACTGCTCGGCGGCGCGCTTACGGGTACGGGAGCGACCTCAATGCCGCGCCGTTTCGCGAACGGCATGTTCGCGATCTATGTCGACCCCGCCGTGGTCGATCCTGCGAACTTCTTCGACGGCGAGATCGCGCGCTACATTGCGTATTTCAAGGACACCAAGACGGTCGCCGGAATCGACGAGGTTTTGGTGCCAGGCGAACCCGAAGCGCGGACGCGCGCTGAGCGGACAAAGAATGGCGTGCCGCTGCCGGATGAAACCTGGGCGGCAATCGTCAATACAGCGCGCGAGGTCGGCGTGAGCGAGGCAAAGATACAGAGCGTCGGAAACTAGTCGCACCGCTCGTCATTGCGAGCGCAGCGAAGCAATCTAGACGTTACCGCGCAAGACTGGATTGCTTCGTCGCTAACGCTCCTCGCAATGACGACGAATTTGAAGTTCAAAAGAAGGGTCGAAGAATGCCAAACAAGGTCAAGGAAATCTGGAAGTCCGGCAAAGCCGTCGTCAACGGATGGCTCGCGATTCCATCGGGCTTTTCCGCTGAGGTTATCGCGCAGTGCGGATTCGACAGCGTGACCGTCGATATGCAGCACGGTGTGCAGGACTATCAATCGATGGTGCAATGCTTTCAGGCGATGCACGGACATCCGGTGACGCCGATGGTTCGCGTGCCGTGGAACGAGCCCGGCATCGTCGGCAAGGTGCTCGATGGCGGTGCCTATGGCGTGATCTGCCCGATGATCAACACGCCGCAGGAAGCGAAAAATCTGGTGCAGTACGCGAAGTACCCGCCGAAAGGCACGCGCTCCAACGGTCCGATCCGCTCCGGCATGTACGGTTCGGCTGGGAGCTATCAGCAGACGGCGAACGACGAGATCGTGCTGCTGCCGATGATGGAGACCAAGACCGCGGTCGAGAACATGGAAGCGATCCTCGACGTCGAAGGCATCGATGGCGTTTACATCGGGCCGTCCGATCTCGGCTTTTCCTACGGTCTCGTGCCGAAGCTCGACCGCGAGGAGCCGGAGATTCTGAAGATCTACGACAAGATCATCAAGGAGTGCGACAAGCGCAAACTGTATCCGGGCATTCACTGCTCGGGCCCGGTGGGCGCCGCCAAGAACATCGGCATGGGCTCCAAGCTGGTGACGCTTGCCAACGACAGCGGCATCATGGCGACCGCGGCCAAGCAATGGATCGACCAGACGCGCAAGGATTCCAAGGGCAAGGCGTGAATCCGCAATCACGGGAAACTGTTGTCGTCATGCCCGGGCTTGACCCGGGCATCCACGTCTTTCTCGTGATATAAAGGCCGAGACGTGGATGGCTGGAACAAGTCCGGCCATGACGTAAAATTTGCTTCCGCCGTGTGAAAACGCTGGAGATTTCGACCATGGCTCCGTCCCCCGTGATCCGGCTTCATCCCGACGACGGCGTGCTGATCGCGCGCACCACGCTGATGCCGGGTGTCGTAGTGACCGACGGCGTGACGACGACGGAGCGGATCCCGGCCGGACACAAGGTTGCGATCCGCGCCATCGCGGTGGGTGAGCCGATCCGGCGCTATGGGCAGATCATCGGCTTCGCCACCGCACCGATCGCGCCGGGCCAGCACGTGCATACGCAGAACTGCGGCATGGGCGATTTCGCCCGCGACTATGCGTACGGCGTGGACGCGCAGCCGACGCCGAACTTCGATCTGCCGGCGACATTCATGGGCATCCGCCGCGACGACGGGCGCGTCGCGACACGCAATTACATCGGGATTCTCACCTCGGTGAATTGCAGCGCGCACGTTGCGAGCATGGTGGCCGATGTTTTCAAGAAAAACCCGTTCACCGGCGACAATCCGCTGGCGGATTTCCCCAACGTCGATGGCGTCGTCGCGCTGACCCACAAGACCGGTTGCGGCATGACGCAGAACGAGCCGCTGACGCTGCTCCGGCGCACGCTCGGCGGCTATGCGCGCCACGTCAATTTCTCCACCGTTGTGGTGCTCGGTCTCGGTTGCGAGATCAACCAGATCGGCGGCTTGATGAAGGAGCAGAAACTCGCCGGCCGTCTGCGCGAAATGGAAATCCAGGAGATGGGTGGTACGCGCAAGACCACGGAAGCCGGCGTCGCCTTCGTCCGGGAAGCGCTGGTCGACGCCAACAAGGTCAAGCGCGAGGAGGTGTCGGCAAGCCATCTCACGGTCGCGTTGCAGTGTGGCGGTTCGGACGGCTATTCCGGCATCTCGGCCAATCCAGCGCTCGGCGCGGCGAGCGATCTGCTCGTGCGGCACGGCGGAACTGTCATCCTGTCGGAGACGCCGGAGACCTACGGCGCCGAACACCTGCTGACGCGGCGTGCGGTCAGCCGCGAGGTTGGTGAACAGCTGGTCGGATTGGTGCGCTGGTGGGACGCCTATTGCGAGCGCGAGGGCGCCGAGCGCGCGGGTGCCCGCCGGCACAGGGGCCGACGCCGTGCGGAAC
>JBQCIZ010000500.1:0-7557 GCA_051953235.1 Nitrobacter sp.
GGCCGCGAATTTCATCGTCCGCCCCCTGCTGATCGCGTGGATGGTCGGCGGCTATCACAGCGACGAGGGATTTCAGCAGTCGGTTTACTGGACCACGGTGCAGTTCACTCAGGCCATGATCTCGATCACGGTGGCGTTGAATCTCATGGTCGCGGTGGCCATCGGGCTGATCAACGAATTGCGGCAGGAGGCCAACACCGACAAGCTCTCCGGCCTGCTCAATCGGCGCGGCTTCGAGGAAGAGGCCGGGGCGGCGCTGCAGGGGCAGGTCGCGCGCGGCTGGCCGGTCGCACTGCTGATCGCGGACATCGACAATTTCAAGTCGATCAACGACACTTATGGACACGCCGTCGGCGACAGGGTGATCGCCATGCTGGGCGAGATGGTGAGCCGGATGTCGGGGACCGGAATCGTCGCAGGCCGGATCGGCGGCGAGGAGTTCGCGATTCTGATGACCGGCGCCGAGCTCGGCACGGCGCGCGGTTACGCCGAGCAGCTCCGCGCCGAACTGCCCGGCTATGGCGACGGACGATTGCCGTCCGGATTGAACCCGACAATCAGCGTCGGCGTGCACGTGGACCGCGCCGGGGTCGGCCTGTACGGCCTGCTGTCCCGCGCGGACATCGCGCTTTATGAGGCGAAGCGGTCGGGCCGCAACTGCACCACTGTGTTCAAGGCCGGGCTCACGCTCGTGAACGAAAGCATCGCTTGATCCTTGCTTGATCCTTGCGCGCAGCTATAGCGGGCTGTGCTTTTCCCGGTTGTCGACTACCGCTTCTTCAAGATCGAGATCGCGCTCGATCCGGCGCCGGGTTTCGTCGGTGATCTTGCCCTCGCGCAGCAGCCGGTGCAGATGCGAGCGCTCGATGGTGATGATCTCCCGCACCATGGATGCGCCCTTCGTGGCGGGCGAGTGTTCGTCGCCCTCGCGCGGCGGCTCGGGCAGCGCGCGCATCCGGGTTTCGTGGCGGGCCTCGAGAAACCTGGCGAGACCTTCGGGCAGCTTGCGCTCGGCGATGATCTTGGTCAGGGCGCCGCGCGCGGCCACGATGATGTCGCGCCGCGCCGCGATCTCGGCTTCGCGTTCGTTCAGCGCCTCGCGGTGGCCGTGCTGCGAGATGCCGAGCATGTCGACGACGAACGGCAGCGTCAGGCCGATGCCAAACAGCGTCACGAAGATCACACCGAAGCTCGTGAGCTGAATGAGGTCGCGGTACGGAAAATCCTGTCCGTTCGGCAGCGTCAGCGGCAGCGCGAGGGCTACTGCGAGCGACACCACGCCGCGAATACCGGTGAAGCCGATCACCACGACATAACGCCACGGTGGTGGCGGATCGCGCCGCCGGACCCGCGAACTGAGAATGCGCGTCAGGTAGGTGCCCGGGAAGACCCAGATGAAACGCGCGGCGATGACGATGGCGGAGGTCAGCGCGATCGCCACCAGCACCTCGTTGATCGGGACGGCCTTGGCCTTTTCCATCAGCACCCGGACCTCGAAGCCCATCAGCAGGAACAGCACGCCTTCGATCAGCCAGATCACCAGATCCCAGAAGAAAATGCCCTGCAGCCGCGTTGCCGCGGAAATCAGCAGGGGGCCGTTCCAGCTCACGTACAGGCCAGCAGCGACGGTGGCGATGACGCCGGAGCCGCCGAGATGTTCGGGAACCCAGTAGGCGAGATACGGCGTCAGCAGCGACAGCAGGATTTCCACTCGCTCGTCATGCGCCCATTGCCGCATCCGCAGGCTGAACCAGCCGACGGCAATGCCGAACAGGACTTCGCCGAGCAGGATCAGGCCGAACGATCCGGCGGCGGATGCCAGCGAGAACGTGCCGGTCGAGACCGCCAGCACCGCGAAGCGATAGAGGATCAGTGCGGTGGCGTCGTTGGCGAGGCCCTCGCCTTCGAGAATGACGAGGATGCGATGCGGCAGTTGCAACCGCTTGGCGATCGCGAGCGGCGCCACTACGTCGGGCGGCGAGACGATGGCGCCGAGCACGAAGCCGACGCCCCAGGGCAGGCCGAGCAGCCAGTGCGTCGCGGCTGCGACCGCGCAGGTCGTGAAGATCACGCAGCCGATGGCGAGCAGCGCGATCGGCCGCAGATTGGACTTGAATTCGCGCCAACTCATGGACACGCCGGCGGAATAGATCAGCGGCGGCAGCACCATCAGCAGCACGCTTTCCGGCTTCATCTCGATCAGCGGAAAGCCCGGCACGAAGGCAAGCACGATGCCGACCACCAGGAACACGATGGCGGGCGCGGTCACCAGCCGCCGCGCCAGCGCGGCGGATGCCGCGAGCACGGTGAGAACGAGCAGCGATGTCAGGAAGGTTTCAGTCATGCCAAACGGGTGCCCTCCGCCTCAGATGGCGTGGAACGGCGGCGGGGTCAACAGGTCCAAGCGGAGGCGAATATCGCCCGACGTTGCAACCCGCAACGGGGTCAGATTGGCTGCGGCCGCAGCGCTCGTCCAAATATCTGCTTTGCCACCCAGATCGCGAGGACCGACAGGCCGAAAATCGGAAGTAGCAGGCCGGCCACCACGATCGAAATAATGACGCCCTTTGGCCAAACGATACCGCGGCTTTGGGGGACACCGAGTTGTCCTTTGGGCCGCCTGATCCACCATGAGACCAAGCCGGTGCCGCTCAGCCAAACAAGGGAGCCAGCGAACAGGGTGTTCAACCAGAGATTAAGCAATCCGAAATCGCCCTGATGCACGTGGATGCCGACGGCCACCATCCTTGGAATGACAGGAAGGTCCCGATTGCGGAAGTCTCCACCGATTTGTCCAGTTGCCGGACTGGCCAGGAGCGTTCGGTCCTTATGCAGGGATGAAGCGCGATTGGCGAGGAAGAGCGGGGCACCCTGCCATGGCGACAACTGGATTGTGAGCGTTCCGGCCACGCCGCGTGCGCGAGCGTTGCGAACCGCCGAATCGATCGAGGTCGCTGCCGATAGCATCTGATCAGCCGTTGCGCCGCCGGCGGAAAACCCGGCAGGGCTTTGCTGGTTCAGGATGGTTTGCACACGGGGAAGAATCTCACCGCCCCAGAAGCTCGTCCACGGCAACGCGCTAATCAGAAAAAACAGGAAGATGCCGGAAAACAGCACAGCGACAATCGCGTGCAGATCCCGAACCAGGATACGCAGACCGGCGTTCCGTCTTGGGTTCATGGTTTCCCAAAAACCTCGACCGCGCGGCCACCACAGATAAAGTCCGGAAACGATCATGACGATCGCCCAGCAGTTGCCCAGTTCGAGAAGCCAATTGCCGGGCTTGCCGAGCGGCCATCCGGCATGCAGTGCGCGGCTCAATCCGGGTAGCCACTGCGCAGCCGTCAGCCGCCCGAGAATACGGCCGTTATAGGGATCGACGAAGATCGGATAAGGCAGTCCATTTGCACTTTGAAGCAGGACTTCAGTGCTGCGGCGCGGATCGTCGGGCAAAACGAGTTGAACGACGCGGGGGGAATCCGATGATTGCAATGCCTCGCCATGCGATGCGTGAGCTTGATGGCCTTGCGGTGCAGCGGATTGCGGCGCGTCCTTTACGGCCGCGAGCGCCGCGGCAAGTTGCTGACTCGGAGGCATCGGTGACGATGCTTCTGCCACGAAGCGCAGGCTTGGGTGCTGGACGTCCATCCACCATTCCGACCAGAGATACAACGTGCCCGTCGTGCTTTGCCAGAGCACGAAGGGGATCACGATGATCGCCGCCAGGAAATGCCAGCGCCAGAACAAAGGATATGAACGTGTCTGCCGTATCGGCGTGATCGAACCAGTCATGGATGTCTCGCATTAAAAGCTTTGTACTGCTACGAGAAGATCCGTTGACCGGCGCCGAACAGTGCGCCGGTCAGCAGCAAATACTCACATCCTGTAGTGAACGCCGCCATAGATCGAGCGGCCGGTGCCGGGATTGAACAGCTCCATGGACGGATCGGCTTTTCCCGCGGTGATCGTGGTGGAGATATAGCGGGTGTCGAACAGGTTGCGGCCTTCGACGTACCAAGACCATCCCTGCTTCTTCTCGACGCCTACCTTGAAGTTCAGGAGCGCGTAGGGATCGACCGTCAGACTGTTAGCATTGTCGGCAAAGAACGCCTGCGGCATCCACTGAACGTTCGGTCCGACGTAGAATCCGTCCGGCCTCTTGTAGATGACCTCTGCCCTGATCTGGTGCGGCGGCGCGCCGGGCAGGCGGTTGTTGCCCCATGTTGCATCGTGGTCGAAGTGGAAGTCGCCGTAAGTGTAGGCAAGGTTGAACCAGACACGGTCATCCTGGGCGGCGATCGATTTGAAGAATGCGATTCCAAGCCCGGCCTCGACGCCCTGATGGACTGTGCGATCCGCGTTAACGACCGTGCATGGGCTATAGGGTGACGTCGTCAGGCACTGCAGTTCGTTCCGGAGATCGGTATGATAGAGCGAAACGTCCCAGGTGAGGTCGGGCCTGCGGCCGCGTGTTCCGACCTCGTATGTCGTGCCTGTCTGGGCGTTGATATTTGAGGTCAACGGCGACATGTACGTCGTCGCATCGAAGGTCGGCACTTCGGCATTGCGCGAGACATTGCCGAACACTTGCCACGTGCGGTCCACATTCCATAGCAGGCCAACCTTGGGCGTGAAGATGTCCCACGTGCGGCTGCCGGACTGGTTGCCATCGGACAGGAAGCGGTCTTGCTGGTCGCGGACCGCATGGAGAAGTTGTCCGCCCGTTACCAATGCCACGTTCGGCAGGAAGTAGAACGAGTTTTCCGCATAGACCGGAATGTTCTGCGATTTCCACAGATACGATGCCACAAGCGGCCCCTTCACCGCATTGGCCATGTTGGTGAAATAATCGATGTCAATGGTTCCGTTCTGCACATTGACACCAGCAACGAAGTGGTTGCGGAAGCCGCCAATCAGCCGGTCGTCGGTCGCTCGCAGGAAGCCGCCGTAGTCGTGGACGTGGAAATCCAGCCACTGGTAGATCGGATGCATTACATGCCGTTCGAGGCCGAAGATTCCGAATTCCACGGTGGTATCGTCGAAGCGAAGGGTCGTCTTGTTGGCAAGCCGGATCGAATCGATGTTGCGTTGCTGATCTTGTGCCACCCATACCGGATTGGCGCTTCGCGGCGAATTCAGCGCCTGGTCCTTGGTGACTTCGCCCGGAATATGGGCGCGCCATGAATCGGCATTGATATAGAAGCGCGTTTCCGCGTCGGGCGAAAACTGATAGCCGACATTCGCGTTCATGCGCTCGACGTTGCTGCTGCTGTGTTCGCGATAGCCGTCTTCGTGCTGCGCCGAACCCGTTACGAACCAGTCATAGGGCCCGTTGACGCCGCCGGTGCTGAACTGGGACTTTACATAGCCGAAGCTGCCGGCATCGAACCGCGCTTCGAACGGCGACGCGTCGTGTCCGGTCGGCATCACGAAGTTGATAGCGCCGCCGAGCGAGTTCGCGCCATAGCGCAACGCGTTGGCGCCCTTGTAGACCTCGACGTAGCGATAGGCGGTCGGGTCGACCTCGAAAAGATCGAACAGCCCGTCGGAGGTGCTGATGGGAATGCCATCCATCAATGGATTGATGCCGCGGTTGCCATAGCTGCGCGACAGGCCAGAGCCCCGGATCGATAGCCGCGCGTCGGGACCGTATCGCATCTGGGTGATGACGCCCGGAACCCAACCGAGGATGTCCTGAACCGTATTCGCGGGACCATTCTTGAAGGCGGTGTCGGGGACGACTTCGACGCCGCCGGGCGTTTGCTGGATCGCGGTTGTGGCCTGCGCGGTGGTTGGCACGGTGAGGCTACCTCCGGTCGACGCAGGCCTGGGCGCGGTAGTTGCTACTGGTGGCGAAGCAGCGCGGCGAGCGTTGCGACGTCCGGATGCCTGACGCGTCGCCTGGCGCGATGGCGCACGCTTGGCGGCTGCGGGTACTCCCTCCACCACAACGGGAGGCAGGGGTGTCTGCGGTTGCGATTGGGCAAGGGTCGTGTGGGTTAGAACAAGCGCGAGCGCGCTCGCAGCGCACAAGGCGCACGTCAGGCGTGACATGGGAAAGTCCTCAACAGAATGCGTAAGCGAAACGACGAAAGGCCGATGAGCTACGCGAGTTGAGGAGGGCCCTGCGGAATTTGGGGCGTGCGCTGTTTGCCGAGAAAAACGGGCGTCCAGCGTGCATGCCAGACGACGGCGACCGTATCGATGCGGGCGAACGCAATGGTTGCCTGCGACGCTGGCAATGCGCCTGCGGCAGCGAACGAGCAGATGATGCAGGGGTGATGAACCGCGTGCGTCGGGTTGCCCGGCGACTGGGGTTGCGTACTGGCGTCATCGGAGACGGTGTGGCAGATCGCAAACGAGTCAGAGGTCGTCGCAACCGCCATCCGCGTGGCGACGGCGGCTGTCAGGATCATCTGCACGGCGAACGCATAGGCCGCAAGGGCCCCGATCCACGTTCGCAATTTGTGCTTCTGCCGCATTCCAGCCTTACCCCAAGGCTCAGCCTATAGCAGCTTCACGAAATGAGTAAACGCCGATGTATCCCCAAACCCACGTAGGGCGGCGGATCAAGCGTCCCGCAGGTCGTAACGGTACGATTTGGATACGATGGTCCAGCCGTCCCTGAGCTTCATCGCCACCAGGTAGTCGGTGAAGTAGCGCGGCGGCAACTGGCAGCGCACTTTGATGAAGGCCGTGGACTCGTCGGAGCGGTCGATGGTGACGATGAAGTCCTCGCGCGGCTTGCCTTCGGCCTTTGCCGAGGGACGTTTGCGGATCAGGTCGAGCCAGTTGGGGACGGTCAGGATTTTCAGCTCGCCTTTTTCCAGCCAGCGCAGGTCGGCTGTGGGGTGGAAGATCGCACCGATCGTGTCGGCATTCCCCTCATAGAGCCCGTCGAAATAATGCTGGATCACGGCTTCGACGGTCGAACGGTCATGAGTCACGGCAAAAACTCCTGTGTGGGGAGGGCGGCCTCTACGCTGCGTTAAAGCAGCCACGGCCGCTGTCGTCCACCGGCGGCTTGAACGTTTTGCCGGCTGCCATCGTCCTATTCGTGTGGGCCGATGGGATCGTCTGCAGCAACCAGTTTTGCCGACTGTGATGTCCCTCACAAAGCCGGGGTTTGGTTTAAGGTAGGCAGGTGAGTGTGTTATGAATGAACCATCAGGACGTGCCGCCATGACCTTGCGACGATACCTCAATTTGTTCGGATTTTTGCTGGTCGCGGCAACCGGGCTGATAGGTCAGCCGGCCTCGGCGATGACCCGCGTCGCGCTCGTGATGGGCAACTCGCAATATCGCAACGTTCCGCAACTGCCCAATCCGGATAACGACGCCGACGCCTTCGCCCAGACCATGAGGCAGGCCGGTTTCGATGTGGTCGATATCCGTCACGACCTGACCGGCGCTGACATGCGGCGGGCGCTGCGCGACTTCGGCGACAGGGCCCGCAACGCCGACATGGCCGTGGTCTACTATGCCGGTCATGGCATCGAGGTGGAGGGCACCAACTATCTGATTCCGGTCGATGCCGTGCTTCAGCGCGACACCGAT